>JAUISW010000001.1:0-300000 GCA_030434875.1 Lachnospiraceae bacterium C1.1
GCGTGCTCCAGTAACGGGTTTTGCCATTTAAGATTGCCTACGGCAATGGGCAAAACCCAGTGTTCAGTCAAAGTTATTGTGGCATAACTGCGCAGCGGAGTGCGCAGTTTGCCTGTGAACAGTAACATAATTTTGACTAAAAAATGTTATAATATTAACTATTATTTATATAAAACTAACAATATGATATACTTTTACTTAAGATGTATCTGGAAAATGGCTTATGAATTGTGCATATGCTTTTTAAGCATAATGCAAAATGTACAGAAAGGTGTTACAAGAGGAGGAATCGGGTATGAGTCGTTTAACTATTGAATCTGACAGGATTCAACAGCATATGGACGGGTTATACAGGGATGTGTCACGCAGGATCAGCGCGAGTCCGCCCGGAACCTGCCCCGTCGATATGTCTTTAAGCTTTCTCAGGATGAGCCATGCTCAGACATGTGGAAAATGCACACCCTGCCGGGTAGGTCTCGGAAGGCTTGCCGAAATGATCGAGGATGTTTTGGAGGGAGAAGCAGATTTAAGCATCATTGACAAGATAAGCGAAACTGCAAAATCAATTGCAGCTACAGCTGACTGTGCAATAGGATTTGAAACAGCAAGAGTGATACTGCTGGGAATAACGGGTTTCCATGATGATTATGTGGAGCATATCACGAAAGGGAGATGCATATGCGGACAGAAGCAGCCTGTTCCATGTGTGTCCCAGTGTCCGGCTCATGTTGATATTCCGGGCTATATTGCTCTGGTTAAGGCAGGAAGAAACGGCGATGCGGTGAAACTTATCAGGAGGGACAATCCTTTTCCGTCTGTATGTGCCTATGTATGTGAGCATCCCTGTGAGGAACGCTGCCGCCGGTCGATGATGGATGACCGGTAAATATATGCGGTATCAAACGGTATGCGGTAGATCATGCAGAAAAGGCGGATATTCCATCTGTGCAGAAAAGAGTGGAAAGAAGATCGCTGTTGCAGGCGGAGGTCCGGGAGGACTGACGGCAGCATATTATCTGACACTCATGGGTCATACGGTCACGGTCTATGAACAGAGACACAAGCCGGGTGGAATGCTCAGATACGGTATACCTGATTACAGGCTGCCACAGGAGGTACTTGACAGGATATTAAACATATTCTGGCTACAAGGTTGTCAGGATGGTACTGGATACATCTGTCGGAAAAGACATAACAGTAGAGGAGCTGAAAAAAGAATATGATGCCGTATATCTTTCGGTAGGTGCCATGGTGACAGGAAGCTCGGGATTGAGGGCGAAGATGCGGATAACCTGGTCAGTGCAGTAGAAATGCTCCGCAGGATCGGGGAAGGCGAAAAAATGGATCTGCATGGGAAAAATGTCGTGGTCGTGGGCGGCGGAAATGTAGCCATGGCTGCGACCAGGACCAGCCTGAGGCTTGGCGCAAAGCATGTGACGTGTGTTTACAGGCGACGTATTGACGATATGACGGCGCTTATGGAGGAAATAGAGGAGGCACAGTCGGAAGGCGTGGAAATTATGCCGCTTCATGCTCCGGCCCGTATAGAAAAGGATAAAAAGGGAAAAGCAACGGCTCTCTGGACAAAACCCCAGATAATATCAAGGATCGGGTCTGACGGACGGCCGACCATAAGGAATTCCGGTGAAGAGGAGGTAAGGATACCGGCAGATTATATAATTGTTGCCATAGGACAGCAGTCAGAACTCAGACCCTTCGAGGATAATGGGATATCCATCCACAGGGGACGTATTAAGGCTGAAAATTCGAGTTACGTAGAAGGAAGCGGTAATGTATTCGCGGGAGGCGATGCGGTGTCGGGTCCGGCAACGGTCATTCTTGCAGTTGCGGCAGGAAAGGTTGCAGCAGCAAATATAGATGAGTTTCTGGGATTTAACCATAAGATATCGGTTGATGTCGATATACCTCTGCCCCAGCTCACAAACAGCCCCGCCTGCGGACGTGTAAATATAAAAGCCGGACATATTTCGGAAATAGAGGGGAATTTCGACCTGGTAAGCATAGGGATGACTGACGAGGAATGTGCACAGGAATGCAGCCGCTGTCTGAGATGCGATCATTTCGGCTATGGCGGATTCAGAGGGGGGAGGCTTGCAGAATGGTAAATCTGACAATAAACAACAGGAAGGCAAGTGTCCCGGAAGGAACTACCATATTAAATGCAGCCCGTTCCGTCGGAGTACATGTTCCGCATCTGTGTTATCTCAAGGATATCAATGAGATAGGGGCATGCAGGCTCTGCTGTGTAGATGTAGAGGGAGAGGAAAATCTGGTGCCGGCCTGCAATAACCACGTAAGGGAAGGCATGGTCATAAATACCAATTCCGCAAGGGCGAGGGCATCGAGAAAGATGAACCTGCAGCTGATCCTTTCGGAGCACGACTGCAAATGTGCCATATGTTCAAGGAGCGGAAACTGTCAGCTCCAGAAGCTTGCAAATGATTATGGGATAATTGATAATCCATATGGAGAGCACCTTCTCCCTAAGAAGCTTACTGAGTGGAATAGCGAATTTCCACTGATAAGGGATGCCAACAAATGTATTAAGTGCATGAGATGCATCCAGATCTGTGATAAAGTCCAGAACATGAGCATATGGGATCTGGAATCCATAGGAAGCCGTACAAGAGTAAACGTCTCCAACAATCAGAAAATAGAAGAATCTGACTGTACACTCTGCGGGCAGTGCATAACACACTGTCCTGTGGGAGCGCTGCGTGAGAGAAATGATATAGACAGGGTCATGAGTGCCGTGGAAGATCCTGAGATCATCACAGCTGTCCAGATAGCACCTGCTGTCAGAACTGCCGTGGGAGAGGCACTTGGCATTCCGGCTGAGAAGGCATCAGTAAACAGGATAGCAGCGATGCTGAAGATAATCGGATTTGATCATGTTTTTGACACAAGCTATGCGGCAGACCTGACGATAATGGAGGAGGGAACGGAATTCCTGCACCGTCTTAAAGAAGGAGAGCTTGCAAAATATCCGATGTTTACAAGCTGCTGTCCCGGCTGGGTAAGCTTTGTAAACAGCCAGTATCCGGAACTTTCAGGACAGCTCTCCACTGCGAAGAGTCCGCAGCAGATGTTTGGTGCTGTCTTAAAAACGTATTTTGCAAAGAAGCATTCGATACCGGCAGACAAAATATGCAGTGTTTCGATAATGCCATGCGTGGCAAAAAAGCGTGAGGCAGACCGCCCGGAGATGTGCAGGGATGACGGTACGCGCGACGTGGATTATGTGCTTACGACAAGGGAGCTTCTGCGGCTTATCAAATCTGAAAGGATATCAGCGCGACGTGTTGAGGGAGTGGCCTTTGATGAAATAATGGATGATTACACGGGAGCGGGAGTGATTTTTGGCACGACCGGCGGTGTAATGGAAGCAGCACTTCGTTCCGCATATTATATCGTGACAGGCCGCAATCCTGAAGCTGACGCTTTTCAGGAGGTTCGCAAAAACCCTAATGAAAAAGATGTTCCATGGAGAGCCAAAACCTTTAATCTGGCAGGGACAAAGATTGACATTGCAGTTACGAGCGGTCTTGGAAATGCAGGTAAGCTTTGCGAGGCAATCCTGTCAGGAGAGGTCAGGTTTGATTTTGTGGAGGTGATGGCATGTCCCGGTGGCTGTGCAGGCGGAGGAGGCCAGCCTATCCACTGTGATGATATCGAAAGGGCTGATGAAAGGGGAAGGATACTCTATGAGATCGACAGGAACATGCCCATGAGATTCAGTCATGAAAATCCGGCAGTAAAAAAGCTCTATGAGGAAGAACTTGGAACTCCATTGAGTGAAAAGGCAGAAAAGCTTCTTCATGTGCAGTAACTGTTCAGGCTGCCTGAACAGTTACTTATCTCTGCTCCGGACTGATGTCTTGCATCAAAATATAAACAGATTTAATGTTAGGCAATCCAATATTCCTGCCGATATAAAGAAATGGGAAGACCCATAGGAAGGAATTGGTTACTATTCAGTTAGCAGCCAGCACCTTGCTGCTGGCTGCGTAAGAACATGAAGTGGGAATTGTTTTAGAGGAGGTATGCAAGGCATGGATAAAGCATTCGGGGTTCAAAAATATCGAAAATGTAAAAGCATATTATCGTTGATAGTTGCCGTTGTATTGCTGTTTGGATCTATCGGATTTACAGGCTGTGGAAAGACATCCGCCAAACCTCTGTCCGAATACTGGGCAGCCGACTCTGAGGCGGCAGAGAGTCTTAGAAGCTATGTTTCAAAGGTTACGGATAAAAAAGATACGGAAAACTATATTCCGGAAGAGGATCGTATAGTTACGTTTGATATGGACGGAACCCTGACCTGCGAAACCTATTATACTTATTATGATACGATGATGTTCATCAATTACTGTCTTGTTGATCATCCTGAAAGGGTATCTGATGAATTGAAGGCAGCGGCTGCTGAGATCAGACCGGGGTATACGGCAGGTGAAGAACTGGCAAGAAACTTCGCAAAGGCTTATGCGGGAATGACCGTTCAGGAACTTTATGATTATGCGGTGGAATTTGGTCAGAAAGAAACGGCCAGCTTTAAGAACATGCGCTATATTGACGGCTTCTATCTGCCTATGGTCGAGCTTGTTAAGTATCTCCATGACAATGGCTTTACCATTTATGTTGTGAGCGGAACTGAACGCACGACTACAAGAGCCATCGTTGCGAACTCACCCATAAGCGAATATGTATCCCCGTCCCATGTTATCGGCACGGAGTTCGAGGTAAAGGTAAAGGGAAATGAGGATATCCCTTCAAATATGGATTATAAATATGCCGATGGTGATGAGCTTGTATTCACAGGAGGCTTCGTACAGAAAAATCTGAATGCCAACAAGACGATCTGGATTGAAAGGGAGATAGGAAAAAGACCTGTCCTTGCCTTTGGAAACAGCGGCAGCGATACTAGCATGATGAACTATGCAACGGATGGCAGAAATCAATATCCTTCAGCTGCATATATGCTCGTGGCAGATGACGATGTACGGGAATGGGGAACTCAGGATTGGGAGGAAAAGTCAGCAGGATACAGGGAACAGGGTTATGTACCGATATCCATGAAAAATGATTTCCTGAAAATCTATAATGATAATATCGAGAAAGCGGCCGAACAGTATGTGGAATCTGATGAGGAGCTTAAGGAGGTTGCTGAGACCAATAATATTATCCAGTTCAGCGGCAGTTCTGGAAATACAGCTGATGAAAACGGAATGTACAAGGCTGAGGATCTGATGGGGAGATTGTCTGAGGCGATAACAGCCTATGACGATATGATAGAAGAGTATGAGCAGGAAGAAGCTGCTTAGTTACAGTTCACACAGCAATGTCAGTAAGTTAAGAGATATGGATTTAATGAAATAACTACAGCCAGCATCATATGCTCGCTACAATAAGACAGAAATACTGCTCTCAGCAAAAGAAGCAGGAGCAGTGGTCAAGAAATAGGAATTCAGAGCATGACAAACAGACAGATTTATATCTGCCTCAAAGAGATGTATTATATTAGTTGATGGCTAGTCTGTATCTATGCGGCACGATAAATAAAATATCGCGGTTTTCGGAAATGCGCAGTTTGCAGACGGCTGTATTTCCTGTCCTCCCGTATGGGTATCAGTTCTCTTGCGAGAAGCGCCATCACATCAATTGGGTTTTCCTCCGCGGAGAGGCGGAGGAAGACCCTGCATATGTGGGCAGCAACGCTGAAATTCACCTTGTAGGAATGTTTCCTCTTGGCTTTCCTGATGACAGTGCTGTTTATCATCGCCTCAGTCAGGTTATAAGCTATAAGACGGCTCCAGATTTCCTGCATAATAAGTTCTGGTTTGTATGAATGGAAATTGCTCAGCCCGATGGTGTATTTCAGCTTCCTGAAGGAGGATTCTATGCCCCATCTGGCATAATAAAGATTTTTTAGACGTTTGGGAGGAAACTCATCAGCAGGCAGGTTAGTGACAAGGCATTCATAACTATCATCCGAGAGTTTGATTCTAACCACACGGAATGAGATCGGGTATGTGTCTTTTGAACCATACTCAAGGTAATCAAATGAAGTTGCGGCATCAATGAAGCGTCGATAAGTATCACCGCAGTCGACTTTCGAGGACTGACTCCTCACAAGAGTGACATTTACGGTGATATCAAATGTCTCATCATCAGGAAAGTCAAACTTCCCCACGAGGCCTTTTTGGTGGATGTCCTTTGCCCTGAACAGAAAATACTGCTCATTCTGGATGACATGGGCCATGTTGTTATAAGAGCAGTAGCCCCTGTCGCCTATATAGATATTTTTAGAGCCGGGTACAACGGGATGACGGTCAACGATGGTGCAGAAAGCACGGAACTCATCTTTATGGCGGATCGGCTGCAGGAGGGCATCCGTATATAGATTGGAGTCCAGGTCCTGAAAAGCATTGATATGGATGCTGTATGCTCCCTTGATTGATTTGCCAGGAGAGATGAAATATTCATCCGGAGGAGAATACTTGTCGTGGCTGAAATAAGATGCGGTGGAACCGTCTGCAGCAATAATCCGGTATCCCGGGTAACTGCCATTGCACGATGGAATTGATCCAGTGAAACTGTCAAATATTTTCTTCATTGCTTCTGGTTTGAGTTTTTCACGTTGCTGGAAGAACGCGGAAGAAGACGGTGATTGCGTATCCATACCAAAGAAGTCAAGCAGCTCGTTTTTTGTAGCCGAAGAACCTTCGGCAATCAAGAAGCGCATCAGCTTCCCGGGCGGAAGTTTTCGATCACGTGAAAAATCCTTGGCAGGGTTCTTAGCGTAATCAGAAACAGAAGATGAGACAGAGTCGATTGCAGAATTTAAAAGATTTTTGATTTTGTCGTGGGTCATAAGAACCTCCTTGAAATTGGAACAACGGTTATATTTCCAATTTCAAGGGCCGCTCTCGCTACCTCTTATAATTCAATCAGTAGCGAGAGCGGCCGCACAATTTCGGTTCTATGTCAACCCCTTTAGGGGAATTTTTTCAAAAAAACTGGGTTAGACCCCCTATGGAATCTAACCCTTTGAACTTAACTTACTGACATTGGTTCACACAGCTCTGCGCACTTGCTACTCTGTACGCTATTTCACTAAGTGCTGAAGCACTAAGTGAAATATGTGTGTGCTGAGCGTAAGAATACATAAAGCAGGAAACTGGGATTTGCCCCATTGCCGAATGCGCATAATACTTAGCGAAGCAAAGCTGAGCTTAGTATATGCCACACAGAGGGGGCAATCTTAAAATGGGCAAATCCCGTAACTGTGAGCACCTGCAAGGTGTGAACAGTTACGCTGCTTAGGAAGAAGTTGGGCAAGATTGTGAGATTAATGGTATTTCTTCTGCTGTGTCTGATCCTGACAAATTCTTTTTCGGCGTCTGCCGCGGATATGACAGGAGCATATGGCAGCAAAAAGGCATCTGATTATGAAAAACATATAGATATCTGGGGAGAGGACGTTCCGGGGAACTGCTCTGATAATAAACTCTCGCGGATGAATATCGATATGGAGGCACAAAGCTCTGTGGCAGCGGAATTTTCTGAGGCGATCGCGGCAGAGGATATAGTGGAAGCCGAGCGCGTGATAGATACCATGACGTATTTTACAGAGATAAAGCCCGGGTATGAATCAGACAAATTTGATGACAGGCCATATCTCATACCTTATCCCGCTGACGGACGGTCGGTGTCTTTAAGTAAAGTTCCGTCAAAAGTCGAATTTTTTTTTAAAGGCCATAAGAGAAGGGGCATCAGCACAAACAATGTAAGTACGAATAAAGTCAGTGAAAATAACAGTGTTAGTGATGATAAGGACGGAAACATAAATGAGAGCATCAGCGAGGATGAGATTGCAGGGGATGACGGAGCTCCGGCAGTCATAATTCTTCCGGGCGGAGCTTATGCTTATAAATCCATGGATGGCTCGGATTTTGAGGCAAAAGATCTGGCTCTTGCCCTGAATAAGGCGGGAATCAGTGCCTTTGTGCTTCATTACAGGTCGAATCCGTATGAGTATCCTTACCCCTGGCTCGATCTGCAGCGCGCGGTAAGGCATCTGCGCTATTATTCTGATGAATATGGGATAAATCCAGACAAGATAAGCCTGATCGGTTGTTCAGCCGGTGGAAATCTTGCGGGTGTATATGTAAATATGAGGGGATGGAGGCATTCTTTCCCGGAAAATTACCTTCGGGATGAAATCGACCTTGTAGGCGATGAGGTTGCTTCTCTTGCGCTGATATATCCGGTTACGACTTTTGAGTACAACAGCTCCATGCTTTTTGCCCTCTTTCCGGCGGAAATGGTAAGGGATGAATACGAGAGGGAAAAGCTTATGTGGAAGGTGGATTTTTCCAATAATTTCCGGTCGCCGGAGGTTCCCCAGTTTGTCTGCTATGGAACCGGGGACAGACTTGTGGACTGTACGGGGACGGAGGACTACGTTTATGAGGCTGAAGATATGGGAATCGACATAGAAGAGTATCCGCTCGAAGGAGCAGATCATTCCTTCAGATCTGAAAACTACATAGAGGGATACATAAGCTGGCTCGATCGAAAGCTGGATTGATTCTGCACAGCCCGTTAGCGTAAAATTTTCCTCGGAAAAATGAATAGCAAAGAAAAGAGAACATCCTTTCATGTGGTATGATATTAGTTCATGACAAAAATATCATTAAGTAAGTCAAAAAATAACATTTCAGTCAGTGCAGTATCAGAATGTGGGACTCCATCGGAAAAGTGTTTCCGCTCAATAGATGAACAGCTCCTAACAGTGAGTCAGCTGTGACAAAAACTTTCAATGAAAAAGTTTTTTGTCACGGCTTTTTTATTATTTTTTTCTGTATAATGGAAATTGATACAGGATTAAAAGTTCTTATCCACAGCAGGTCATTGAAACGCTGCACTAGCTGCACTAGCCTGCCGGCAGGTAAATGACCTTAACATCATATCTGTATGTTTTTGCAGGAAAAAGGAGGTTGCCATGGAACAGGAGAATAAGATGAATAAAAAAATAAGGTTAATCTTTGGGCTGATCGGTCTTTTGCTTTTTATGGCAGGTCTGGCAATCATTCCTGCCTGTATGCAGATTCCACGTTATTCAGCTACTATTACTGAGATAACTTCTACGGGAACATATCATTCAAGCGGGAAAAGAAGATATAAGGAAAGCGTGAATGTTGAATACACGGATGAAAACGGAGAAGCAAAGACGCTAAACGCTCTGACGATCAAGCGAAGAAGAGAGACTGACCTTCCGGCTGTCGGGGATAGTATCAGCATTTTCAGGCTGGGTATGCTTAGCGGTGAATTCAGCATGACAACACCGGTTGCATGTAGTATAGTATTTGTTTTTATGGGAATAATTTTTATCATAGTGGCAGTAAAGGTAAAAAATCTTAAAGCAAAAAAACACGTGCCGGAAGATTCACTGGCCGGCTAAATATGAACAGAACGCCTGACACATCAGAGGATGTGTAAAGATAATGTCGGCCTCCGGTATTAAATTGTGGGATATACGTACATATTCATGTTGTGCGCGAATCTTAATATTTTTGAAAGGGATGGAAGGGAACTCTTTGCAAACTCCGGATGAAGACACAAGATCAGATTTATTATCCAGGCCGGATTGCGCAAAGTACACGAGAGGTCTTGTGTTTTCCATAAATTTAAGGTATGAATTTTCAAAATGCTTAACTGTATCCGGGTTTGTGTGATAATTATAAAACCCGTTTTCTTCTGTGCCGATAACGTGAACACTGTCGATACAGCAATGTGTAGGATTGACAAAAAGTGTATGTGAAAATCGTTCGCCGGCTGCTTTCAGACAGTAATAGGATTCGATCATTCCGGACATATAAAGAGGAAGCCAGCTCAATATTGCAGTTGACATTTCAGATAGATCCCGGTCTATATTGTGGATTATCTTTATCATGATGCCTTTTTTTACCAGCATGCTCATAAGTGAAGCCCATTTATTGCGGAATCCGGTATCTGCCACCAACCAGTCCATTTTCTGGTCAGAGTAAAGAAAAAGTGTATCCCCTTTTTTGTTTTCCATAACTGCGCTGCCCAAAAAACGAAGGACAGCTTCTCTTAAACCTTCGTAACCGAAATATTCAGAAGTTTTATTTTTTAGAATTTCCTCACTCACCGATTCTTCAAATGACGGCAGGATTATCCCTGTTTCGGCTGAAAAAGAGTCGAAAGCCCCGAGAAACTTCCCGATGACTGCAGTTTCAGTATCAGAAACGGACTCGTAATCACACAGCCAGCCGTAAAAATGTCTTTCATCCAATAAGTCCGGAGACAAATGCATCAGACTGGCAAGCTCATTAAGTTTGCCGGATTTTGTGATAATATCCCAAAGCATAGCTGCAAGTTTTTGGGAAAGTTCGGGATTTGAACGGGGAGTTACGCTGCCATTTCTGTAACGGCTTATGAGTGAAGCGTCAACATGTAACATGCGGCTCAAGGTCACGTTCATAAGACAGGTAATGTTCATGATGAGGTCTAATTTATAGGCAAAATTGCTGTAGCCTTTTCTGACAGTTTGAGAATTTGAGGATGCACAGCCACGCTCCTGAGCATGTCTTGCAGAATGAAGCTCCGGACACTCTTCAGGAAAAAGGTAGTCCTTTAATGCGATTTTTATGGAGTTTTTATCAGAATCAGGCTCAAGTTTTAAAAGTGAGCATAGACCGCTGTTCAGGTTATGTTCATTAGAGAAAATAACAATACCATCAACAAGTTTCCTTGCGGCGGAGCTGTCACGAGGAATCTTTCTGGCACCGGTTCTAAGACGGCTTACATTACTTCTGTCAAAGCCGGCTGCTTCTGCTATATCAACACTGCTAAGCTTAAGCGCAACCATAAGGTTATCAAATTTATCATTAAGCATAGAATATCCCCCTCATATACATTACGTTATAGCTGTATTCTAGCATGTATACACGGGACTGACAAATCTGTAATATTGACAGTTATTATTCAGTCAGCAATGTGTTACTGTTCACACGCTTTCAGCGTGCTCCAGTAACGGGTTTTGCCATTTAAGATTGCCTATGGCAATGGGCAAAACCCAGTGTTCAGTCAGAGTTATTGTGGCATAACTGCGCAGCGGAGTGCGCAGTTTGCCTGTGAACAGTAACAGCAATGTCATTAAGTTAAGCCTGATGAAATATTTTTTCCACATAAAGCGTTTTTTAATGTGGTCAAAAATTTATTTAAAGTTTAATTTAATGACATTGATTCAGTCTGCTTTCAGTGTGCTCCAGTAAAGTGTTTTGCCATTTGAGATTGCCCCCTCTGTGTGGCATATACTAAGCTCAGCTTTGCTTCGCTAAGTATTATGCGCATATGGCAATGGGCAAAACTAATATTAATCCAAGGTTATTGAGGCATAACTGTGCACTGTAGCATCAGTTCTTAACTAAATATAAAAATAGTTGTAACCAAGGAGAACTTAAGTATGATCTTAGTACTTGAATGTATTGTTATTTGTTTTATTCTTATGTGAAAAAGAATGAATTCAGCTGTTATAATCATACATGGAATGCATTTTTTAAATTATTTCGAGGAGGAAAGTGTTATGAAAAGAAAATTAATATTAGCAATAGCTTGCTGTATGGTACTTGGTCTTGGAGGCTGCAGTTCTGAGAACAGCACAGAAAGCGAGGCTCAGAGCGGACTTCAGGTTGAGGAAATCCCTGCTGCTGAAATAATTGAGACAGCAGAATCAACAGAAAAGGCTGAGACAGCACAGGATATAGACAAGACTGAAAACACAGAGAAATCAGGCCTCATCACAGAGGATCAGGCGTGTGAAGCAATTAAGAAATACTGTATTGAAGGCTCTCCTGATCTTGCTGATATGGTTGATTCGGACGACTACACCATTTACTGGGAAGCATCTACAACCGAGGATGGCGAAATCTGCGTTCTTTACAGAGCATATACCGGTGCTCTTATCCGTTACTATGTAAATCCTGAAACCGGTGAGACCTATGTGACAGAGCAGGTTCCGGGCATTATCGATGACGAACAGAAAACGGATGAAACTCTTAATGTAAAAGACTATATCGAATAACGGTTACTGTTCAGACCCTAACTTGAGATAAAAATACCGGTGATCTAGACTTTTATCAGTCGGACCACCGGTATTTTCTATCAAATATCAATAGTCTGTGCGTGAGCCCTGGACAGGTCAACCTTAAGTTTGTGGATACGAGACTCCTCGGTACGAAGGAGGCTTTTATATTCAGCCTCCATCTGTAGATATTTATTGCCACTTCTGAAAGCCTCAAGCTGAGCCTGAAGACTTTTTACGCGGTACTGTAAAGTTATAATAAATTCATACTGAGAGTCGTACATAATGATTATTGGCCTGCCTTTAGCTGCTTGATTTCTTCCTTGAGAGATTTGATGAGTATTTCCTGTGCTTCATACTTTTTCTGAAGCTTTTCATATAGCTTTTTGTAATCAGGTTCTTTTTCCTGTGTGGCTTCAGTTTTTCTGTGTCTCCCATCTGTCGGAATCATCTCACCCGTCTCAGGGTCTATCTTTCCGATAAGAGTACGCCTGGCCCGGCTCTGCTGTTTTTCTTTGTTCCAGTATGCCTTGGACTCGTAGACATAGGTTATTCCTGTTCGTTTATCAAGTTGTTTTATTATTCCCATGGGGGTGCTCCTTTCCACAACATCGTTACGTTTATATTATATATCATAACGATGCAAAATGCAATAGAAAAGCCCAAAAAAGTTAGAATTTTCTGGGTTTTCTCAAATTTTCATATGTATTTTTATCGTTAGGTTAGAATGTCAAGTTGGGGGCTGAACAGTAACCATATAAATGGTTAATATGGAAAAATTCACAGATATTTCTGCATTTTTAGTAACTTACAGCCTATTTTGTGATATTGTATAAAATAGACGTTTGCGAATAAGAGCAATTGTGCAGAAATAACAATTTCCATATTGTGATTTAAAATATTCAGACTCAGGAGGAACATTATAATGGCAAAAGAAGCAGCATCAAAATTCGTACAGGCTATACTTAACGATGAAGAACTCAGACAACGCACAGAAAAAATGAAGCCCGAGGATGCTGTGCCGCTCGGTAAGGAAATGGGCTACGACTTCACACTTGAAGAGTTCACAGACGTTATGAACGAGGATCGGGAGCTTTACCGGGAGCTTTCCCCGGACGAGCTTGAAGCGGTAGCGGGGGGAGACTCAAAGACGAGATACAGTATGGGGTGGTATGCTTCGGGACTGGGTTACAATAAGAAGTATCAGAACTCTGACGCATCTCATAAAAACAAAGCAAACTTTTGTAATGGTGATCCTAACGGTCCAAGACATCAATTTGTTTTATCTATTGAGGACAGAGCACAATTTTTCGGTGCTTGGACAAATACTTATGCAGTATATAAGTGTTCACTTTGCAACTATAAGACGGAAATCCATATAAAGTTCGGAGAGGGAGGAGAAATAATAAGAGTCGATTGATTTGCAGCTTTTGTGTAATTATACTCCTGAGTTTGACAGTTCAATAGCAAAGAAAGTCTCGGAATCCCATATTTTACAAGGGGTTTCGAGACTTTTATCTTCGTTTTGAATTATGGTATTTTTTTCCTGTTCTTACTTTCTTTTTGAATAGTTTTCATTTGGCTTTTGGTGATGAATTCATAGTCAGTTCTGAAACCACATGCATCGTGAAGATCATCTGTTAACTTGGTTCTTTTATAAGTTGGAATGAATCCCTGCTCTTTAAGATTTACAAAATTCATTTTTCTTAGTGTAGTTAGTATTTCGTCACATGTATAATCGGAACCTACGGCTTTTTCTAAATATCTATAAACTATCAGGGATAAAAAGCAGGATAGAAAATGTGCTTTTATTCTTGTTTCCAATTTCAGATATACAGGTCTGGCTTCAAAATCTGTTTTCATTATCCTGAAGCATTCTTCGATTTCCCAGCGCCCTTCACTGACCTTTAAGATATCCTCAACAGGATCATCCAATAAATCTGTGGATACTGCATATAATCCATCATAAAGTGCTTCCTGCTCAATCTTATCCGTATCTAAATAATTCTTTACTGTAGCTTTTTCACCATCTTCTGTAACAGCTATTTTTCCAATGAAACGTCTTGGATCATTAGGGTTTCTTCTTCCTCTTTTTGCGGCTCCTGAATCAATAAGTTTCTGAGCACGTTCTACCTGGGCATCACGGATAGCTTTCTGATATCTGGCAAATTTAGGAGAGTATGTAATGATCAGTCTCTGGTGTATTTGCTTAGGAGTGTAGGGCTCTTCTTTATAATACAGACCGGAGTCATCATCAGACAGCTTTGTTATATCTACCGGCTTATCATCGGATACTCTTTTGAAACCATTTTTATCGAGTGCCCATTCTTTGTCCTTGTTCTTCAGTTTTTTTATTGACTGGGTAACGATAAATGCTCTTTCGCCCATATGATTATAGTTTCTGATTTTTTCAGAACCAAGACCGGCATCACTACAATATATAAATTTCTGGCATCCGAACTCTGAAAGTACTTTTTCTTCGAGTGGCTTTAGTGAAGTCTGCTCATTAGCATTGCCCGGAAAAAGTGAAAAAGCTAGCGGAATGCTGTCGCCATCCATAAACATGCCCATTTGAATGATTGGATTTGGACGGTGTTCTTTGCTTTTGCCGTATTTTTTATCTCCGTCTTCCTCTTCAATTTCAAAGTAGTAATTAGTGCAGTCGTAGAAAAGAATCTTATCGTTTTTCTTTCTAATCAGATGGCTGTTCTTATAGACTTCAGACTGTATAAAATCGCATTCGTTTCCGAGAACATCCAGTGAACGATAAATATCATGAAGTTTATAAGATGGCTTTTCAAGAAATTCAGATGCCACCTTATACGATGATTTTTTACTGCATGGTTCAAGTACTCTGGCAAAAATAATATCGGAGAGAATAGAGTTTATATCGTATTGGAATTTATATTTATCCCTGAGTTTTCTACATGTTTTATCCAGGCAGAGGGAATAGTAGATATGCTGAAGAAAAAGATAGCCTCCCCGATAAAATACCTGCTGATCATAATCAATTTGCCTGTCGGCGTGGAAAGTAATCTGAACGGATTTCATCTGGTTATCTTCTTTATATTTTTTCGTTTCTATCTTAGCTTCTTCTTTTGCCCATGCCATAACATCATCTCTTGTTGGACCATGTTCTTTTATGAGTTCATTCAAGGTACCTAGTTTTCTGATATTTACAGAAGTACTAACGCCTTTGTCATTAATATAGCTCTTTGCTATGTAAAATGATTCAGAGTTGTTCCGGAGTTTTTTTGTATTTTATTGGATTGATTCTATGATGCATCCTTTTCTGCGGAAGCATAACCCGAATGAGCTTTTATGATTAAAGCTTTGTGTGAATGAATTTCAGAAAGAACAAGATTTTTGTTTAAAAAAATTTATGCAAAACCGATAAATATAATGTATAAAAAATGCTTGACAGGGGGGATTATAAATGACAGAATTTTGCGAACTGCGAACTGCGAACTGCGAACTGCGAACTGCGAACTGCGAACTGCGAACTGCGAACTGCGAACTGTAGGATATTTTTCGCTTTTTTTGAATACTGTAAAAATGATGGAATAGGCAAACCGCCAGACAATGAGGATATTTTATGTCCTCTTTGTCTGGCGGTTTGACGTTGGAGAAAATGTATAATGCGGAATGAAAAGTTTGCCTTAAGAGTTAACAAGAGCAAAGGAGATTGGAATGAAAGAAATGAAGAGGCTAGGGAAGAAACTGATCAGTGGATTGATCGCAATGGCGCTTGTGCTGGTTTTGATGCCGGATATTGCTCAGAAAGTGTATGCTGACGCATCGTATAACTTGTGGGTAGGTGGTGCTGAAGTTACATCAGGAAATACATCAGGAAGCGGTAATAAAGGAACATGGGAGTATGATAATGGAACGCATACACTTACACTGACAAATTATGAGTATAACGGCGCCGGATATTGTCCGGGAGGAGATGGCAACTATAGTGACTATTCAGCTGTTATATATTATACAGGTGCTGAAAATTTAACAATAAATGTCGTTGGTGAGAATACACTCATAAATAATGCAGGTACAGGAAATCTTTTTGGAATTTTTAATCTGAATAGTGATATTGTTATAAAAAGTGAGAATGAGGGAGTATTAATTGTTAAAACTCCGAATAATGGTAATAATCGTAAGTATTCAGAACCAATTTGTGCATCTAATGGAGGGATTGGTTTTAAAGATGTAACGGTAGATGTAGAATCTAAAAAAGAAGAAGCACAGACAAATGTAGGCATAGGAATTAATTCTTGGAAAGGCATTACCATTGATAATTCGAATGTAACAAGCGTGGGTTGGTATGGATTATACACTCAAGGAGATGAAGGAATAGCTATAAAAAACGATAGTGTTGTAGTTGCTGAAGGTAATTTTATAGGAATGTACTGCCAAATGATTAATATTGATGCAGATACAAAGTCTGTTTTGGCAAAGGGAAATTCTTATGCCATTTTACCCACGAATAGTGATGGTGCATTCTCAACCGGAATCCCCGGCTTGGGCTGGACAGATACTGAAGGAACAACAGGTGAACAGGCTATTGAAACAACTGCAGTGGCAAGTGATATAAAAAACTTTAAGAAAGTCAGACTTTATAATGATGGTATCTTAAATAAGTTATGGGTTGGTGGTGAGCAGGTTACAACATCAGGTCAGACCGGAAGCAGTGGCAGCTGGAAATATCAATTTGGAACACTGACTCTGAATGATTATAGTTATGAAGGTGATGGATATAAGAAAGATTCAAATTATTCCGGTGCAATCTGGTATGAAGGTACTGATGAATTAACAATCGATGTTGTTGGAGAAAACACAATTAATAAGACTAATGAAACATCAAATACAAATAATAATTTTGGTATTTACTCAGATAAAGGTGATATAAATATAGAAAGCAGTTCGGGAGGAATACTTGGTATTAATGTTGTAAACTCAACAGGTGAATCAACTGCAATTAAAGCAAATGATACTGGTAATCTTAACATTAATAATGTTGAAGTCAGTGCAATTGGCGGCACTGGAGGTTTATATGGATATGGTGTTAGAACCTGGAATGGTAAAATAATAGTTTCAAATTCTAAGCTTACAGCAAAAGGATACAAAGATGCCGGTATAGGGGTAGCTACAGCAGGTGAAATAGTTTTTAGGAATAACAGTATAGTTGATACCTACGGAGTAGGTGAAGGAATAATGGGAACCACAAAAATAGAATCAGATATTAAATCTGTTACAATAGCGGGTGAAACCAGGCTCGTTATGGCAGATGATTTCTATGGCTATTTTAATACGGAAGTTAATGGTACAGGCTGGACTGATGTGAAAGGAACGACCGGAAAGTGTGTAATTCCCGCAGGAACTAATTATACTAAAACCTCTGATGCAATTAAGAATCTTAAAAAAGCCCAGTTCCCTGCTTTGAAGGAGATAGAATACACAACCGAATCATATAATGACTCATATGACGGCAGTGCTCATGGAATCACAATTTCAGTAACCAAGCCTGAGAGTGGCTATACTGTTAAATACAGAACAGCTGACAGCGGAGAATACAATTTAACAGAAGCACCGACGTTTAAGGATGCAGGAGAATATACTGTTTACTATCAGATTTCTGCTGATGGTTATGAGACTGTTGTAGACAGTGAGACGATAGTGATCAAAAAAGCTTCGCAGGAAGCACCGGAAGCCCCGACTCTGAGCAGTGCAACTGCTGATACAATCACACTTAAAGCTGTTGACGGATGTCAGTATAAACGTGATGATGGTGCATGGCAGGACAGTAACGTATTCAAAGGACTTACAGAAGATACGGAATACAGTTTCTATCAGAGGAAAAAAAGCGACGAAAATCACGAGATGTCAGAAAGCAGTCCTGCTTCAAAATTCAGTACGAAAGGCTCAGACGAACCGGGAGAAACAGTTGCAGCACCGACATTGGATGAAAAAACAAATAATTCAATAACCCTCATCCATGAAGACGGTTATGAGTACAGTATTGATGGCGGAAATACATGGCAGAGCAGCAATGTATTTGAAAATCTCGAAGCAGATACCGAATACGAGATCATCAGAAGAAAGGCTGCATCAGGAGATTCTGAAGCCGGAAAGATTTCTGAATCGTTAAAAGTTAAGACAAATGAAGCGAACGATACAAAAACCACAAAGGAAAAAGATCGTAGAAAATATGATGAAAACGATGCAAACAGCGGAAATCTCATAGCAGAAATAAACCAGGATGAGGATGCTGTTAAGGCGGATATAAATCTTACAACTGATGTTGCAAGAGAACAGATCGATCAGTTGACAGAGGCAGAAAAAACAGCAATTAAAAATGGAGATGATTTCAGGGTTTACCTTGATGTAATGAATGGCGAGAAAGGTCTGAATGATTCTGATAAAGAACGCATTGAAAAGGATGCTTCGGAAAAATATTCAGGTGCAAAGCCTAAAAAATATGTTGATCTGAAGCTTTTCAGGCAGGTTGGCACAAATACGCCTGTTGGGATTTCGAATATAAACAGTGAATTAGAGGTTTCAATCAATATTCCCGATGATCTCAAAAATTCATCCGTTGAGGAAACAGCAGATGAAGAAAGCCGGTCGGAAAATCTAATGACAGCAGCAGAGCAGAAAACATTTTATCTGGTTAAAACAGATGCCGGTGCAGAGCTTGTTGCGTCTACGACAGGAAACACATTGACCTTTAAGACAAAAGAATTTGAAAGTATTTATGCTATCCTTGTATCTTCTTCTGAAGGCAGCGGAGGCTCAGAAACAGATCCCGGCACAGGAACAGAAATAACAAGCGGACTGCTTGTTGCAAAGCAGAAATTCTATGGCAAAGATCTTTTCACAAAGTATGGTCAGGCCGGTTCGGGATACAAGTACAAATTCAGAGTTGATAATAAAGCTGAACGAAGGTTTATTAAAGCGGGAAGAAAGTATATAAAGGCAAAGAGACCCGGAAAAGCAACGGTTGCCTTATATCAGAAAGTAAAAGGCGGCAGCTGGACAAAGGTTGAGGAAAGGACTTTCACTGTTGAAAAACCAAGTGTAACAAAGAAAGTGTATAACCTGAAGTCAGGCGATACGGCATATGCTTCGACATTTATAACAAATACCATGCAAACAGCCCCGACGAGTTATGTTTCCTCGAAACCTTCAGTTGCAAGTGTTGATCCTACGACCGGAAAGATAACTGTACACAGGAAAGGCAGAGCAACTATTTCAATTATCTATTACGGAAGCAGAAAGTCAGCAAAATATAAAACAAAATTAAAGATACAGCAGTAAAATAAAAGCCCCCGACATGATGTAGATGTCATCGTGCCGGGGCTTTTCTCTAGAGAAGAGATACCCATGGCCGCAGGAGCTGAGGAAGTAGTCCTTAGTGCGCAGACGATGCTGAATTCAGAGAGGACTGACAGAAGTAAATCTCTGATCGAATATGGCAAATATGCTGAAAGTGTCCGCTCAAATATATCAGTACAAAGCAGCAAAAGACTAAGTTTCCAGCTTAATGGCAAACTGAAATTTTAATGGTGATGGTTTGAACTGTCTGGACCAGTGATGATCGTCATGTATCATCAAATTTAACATGGCAGAGCCACTTTTTCGCCCGCCCCATTTTACTTCTGATGGCAAGTGAAATGCAACTGCCCACCCCAGCTCAAAGTGGCTCTGTGGATGTGAGAGCACCCGGACTATTTATATCACTGGTAAAGATTATATCATCCTGTCAAACTGTGAGGGCTTATTTAATGAACCCTGAAAATAGAAAAAGCCAGGGGAAAGGCTGGAACATATCCAAAAGAAACATCATCTGAACCCGCCCGGCGAAATCCGCCTTTACGCAGACTTGTGCCACGGGCGAAGAGTTCCCGGCTTTGAGCGAATCGCCTGTGGCACTACGTCGGAGTTAAGGCGGAGTTTGACGGAAAGTCGGGTTCTTGTGTTTCGTTGGATATGCTCCAACCTTCCCCGTCAAATTTAAAATATTTTTTTAAAAGGCTTTTTAAAATAAGAAAATCATGATACAATCTATATGCATCTAATATCATATCTGAATGCATAGGGATTTTCTATTTTCAAATTTCCGAGTACAAATTTACGCTGCCGCGCAGCCCTTTCAGGTTTACAAACCTAAAGACAAATGATATAATCTGAATTTGTGTAATCAGATTATGAAAACAAGAATTTGTAGCCTTTAGGAGGGGTTTGCTTTGTCAATAAAGATTGTTAACTATGCAGGATGGTTTGGATGGAATATGCGAAAGTATTTTCCAAAGCTTGCAATATGGGCTTACTTGAAGCTTCAGTACTTTAAGAGAGATAATGACCAGAAGGAATTTATCGATATGTACATGAATGCGAAGGAGGCTCCGTATCCTGAGGTCGTAAATATAGAGACAATTAATCGCTGCAATAATACATGTGCTTTCTGTACAGCGAATAAAAATGAAGAAAAGAGACCTTTTGCAAAGATAAGCGATGAGCTGTATAAATCTGTTATCGACCAGCTCGCTGATTGGGGTTATCCGAATAAGCTCACTCTTTATGGAAATAATGAGCCCTGGATGGATACGAGGATCGTAGAGCTCCATAAATATGCAAGGGAGAAGCTTCCTAAGGCTTATATATTTATGTCAACCAACGGAATCCTTCTTAACATAGAGAAACTTGACCAGATCGTGCCTTATGTTGATCAGCTCATAATTAATAATTACAGTATGGAGATGAAGCTTTATCCTCATATTAAAGAGATTTATGATCATGTAAAGGCAAATCCGGAAAAATATAAGAATGTTGAGATCATCATTCAGATGAGATATCTGAATGAGTATCTTACAAACCGTGCAGGATCTGCACCTAACAGAAAGGGTGAGAAATATAAGGTCATTAAAAAGACCTGTCTTATGCCCTACACTGATATGTGGATCGAGCCTAACGGAAACATGGGGCTTTGCTGCTGCGATAATTTCGAGAAGACAAAGATGGGAGATCTGACCAAGGAAAAGCTTGTTGATATATGGAACGGTGAGATTTACCGCGGTGTCAGAGAAAAGATGCGAAACGGCAGACATAATATCGGTTTCTGTCAGTACTGTGATTTCATAGATGCGGGACTTCGTGGAAATATAGCAAGAGAAGAGCTTGAAAAAAATAAACAATAAGGAACTATATCAATAATAAAAGGCGGTGCAGAAATGCATCGCCTTTTTGTCGGATGATATTCATAACATATTTGCAGCTTTAATGAATTCGGCCATTTCACGTGTTTTCCATTTATTTTGATTGTAGAAGATCTGTCTGTACATGGAAGCACTGAAGTCCTTTAAGTCCAATACTGAAAGATATCCGTTTTCGACGGCGTCGGACACGGTAAAATAGGGTAGGTAGGATATAAAATCACTTCCGTGAAGCATTCGCTGGATAAATTCGATGGAGCTGATCTCAAGGAAGGGCATGAAAATAAAGCCTCTGGCGGCAAGAAGGTTATCAAGAGATCTTCTGTGGGCTGAACCGCTCTCGGGCAGGATAAATGAATGGGTAAGAAGCATATCAAGCTCGAGATCTTTCTCTTTTGAGAGTGGGGAATCCGGAGATGCAACGAAAACAATTTTTTCGCGTTCTTCCATTTCTTTTACCCAGTTATTGTTGTAGCAGGGCTGATCGAGAATATAGATAAGATCAGTTTCTCCTTTATCCATCATATCTATAAGGGCGTCGGTGTCATCTATGGTAATAGAGAGCTTGACCTTAGGATAGTTTTCATGAAAATACTGAAGGATAGGCGGAAGCTTATAGAAGCATACAGAATCAGTAACGCCGATGCGAAGGGAGTTGGAAAGCTCGGTGTCATCCTGGAGAGCCAGATTTGCTTCATTAATATCTGAAAGAATTTTGTGGGCATAGCTTAAAAATCTTTCTCCGGGGGGAGTAAGAAGGGTTTTCTTTCCTATCCGGTCAAAAAGTCTGGTATTCAGTTCTTTTTCCAACTGTTGTATCTGAACAGTAAGAGTACTTTGGGAATATCCTAAAGAATCGGCTGCCTTTGAAAAGCTTTGAAATTGTGCGATTTTAGTAAAACTGAGGATCTGTCGTAACTCCATATGAACCACCTATTAAAAATTTTAATCGATATTATGAAAACTATGAATTTGATTAATTGTACCATGGATTGTACAATGATCATACAGGTTAAGTCAAGTTAACGGCCGAAAAACTTGAACGGAAGAAATCAGAATGTTACTGTTCACAGGCAAACTGCGCACTCCGCTGCGCAGTTATGCCACAATAACTTTGACTGAACACTGGGTTTTGCCCATTGCCGTAGGCAATATTAAATGGCAAAACCCGTTACTGGAGCACGCTGAAAGCGTGTGAACAGTAACATCAGAATAAAATTGTATGTTTCGGGGGTACTAACAGATGGAAAAGAAAAAGATCGGGCTTGTTCCAAAGCTCATAATTGCGATCGTTTTAGGTATTTTAATAGGACAGTTCATGCCGGAGGGATTTTGCAGATTTGTAGTTACATTATCTGGCATATTCAGTAGTTACCTTAAATTTGTAATACCGCTTATGATACTGGCTTATGTTACGATGGGAATAGCAGACCTTTCACAGGGTGCAGGAAAGCTTCTCGTCATAACAGTGGCACTTGCCTATGGTTCGACATTGATATTCGGCTCAGCTTCTTATTTGGTATCAAGCTCACTTTTCCCAAGCTTCATGAGCTCGGAGGCTATGGATCAGATAGCAGCTACTGCCGATAATTCAGTCAGTGCATATCTTTCGATCAGTATTCCGGCACTTATGGATACAATGTCAGCGGTAGTTTTTGCATTTATGCTTGGTCTTTCACTCTCTGTTCTCAGAGGAAAGACAGTCGGAGATACGCTTTATAACGGAATACATGATTTCTCAGCTATCATTGATGCTGTTCTTCATAACACCATTATTCCGGGACTTCCTCTTTACATCTGCGGAACTTTTGTAGATATGACACGTTCAGGAAAGACATTTGCTATTCTCGGAATTCTCTGGAAGGTATTCCTTGTAGTAATAATCATGCACTGGGTTACTATTCTTATTCAATTTACAATTGCGGGTACCATTTCGCATCATAATCCTTTCAAGCTCATTAAATATCAGCTTGCGGGATATACTACAGCACTTGGAACTCAGTCATCTGCAGCAACAATCCCTGTAAACCTTCAGTGTGCTGAAAAAGAGGGTGTAAGTGAGCAGATAAGGAATTTTGTGGTTCCGCTTTGTGCAAATATCCATATGTGCGGTTCAATGATCACGATAGTTGCCTGTGCGACTGCAGTATGCCTTATGAATAATATTCCGATAGGATTACATACAGTAGTTCCGTTTATTGCAACACTCGGAATAGCAATGGTTGCAAGTCCGGGAGCTCCGGGCGGATCTATAATGACTGCGCTTCCTTTCCTTTACATGATATTCGGAGCAGAGGCAGGTAATCCGGACGGACCGATATGTGCCATCATGGTAGCTCTTTATATAACACAGGACTCTTTCGGAACAGCCTGCAATGTATCTGGAGACAACGCAATAGGACTTCTGGTAGAGACCATTTACAGAAAATTTATTTACAAAGCAGATAAAACCGAGAATTCAGAGATTAAAAAAAACGTTGAATATGTTTAATGATTAATTGGGGGTCCGGAGTTACCGGACCTCTTCATAATTAATAGGGAGAAATTTATGGCTTCAATAAGTGTTTTTGATGTTCTGGGTCCGAACATGATAGGACCTTCAAGTTCACATACTGCCGGAGCAAGCTCGATAGCCTATCTTGCCCAGAAAATGGCAGGAGGAAATATTGCAAAGGTAAGATTTGTCCTTTATGGCTCCTTCGCGGAGACCTATCACGGACATGGTACCGATAAGGCACTGCTCGGAGGAATCCTGGGCTTTAAGACGGATGATAAAAGAATAAGGGATTCGTTTAAGATCGCAGAAGACCGCAGCGTGGATTTTAAATTTGAGATAAATGAAACTGAGACGGATGTACACCCAAATACAGTGGATATTTTTATAGAGACAAAAAACGGGAAGAAGCTGGAAGTTCGTGGAGAATCCGTTGGCGGTGGAAAGTGCCGCATAGTGAGGATCGATAATGTTCCTGTTGATTTTACAGGAGAATACAGCGCGGCTATCATCGTTCAAAAGGATATGCCGGGGGTTATCAAACATATTGCAGGAGCACTCAGTGACAGAAATATAAATATTGCATTTATGAGACTTTTCAGGGAAGGCAAGCATGAGAGGGCATATACTATCGTCGAGACCGACAGCTCACTTCCGGAGGAGCTTAAAGACGCGATACTTACAAATAAATACGTGGAAGATGTAATGCTTGTCCAGGTATAGTTAAGGAGAAAAAGTCATGGATTTTAAGAAGGCAGATGAATTGCTCGAGATTTGTGAAAGCAAGGGAATGAGCATCTCAGAAGTAATGAAAAGACGTGAGTGCGATAAATTCGAAACAACAGAAGATGAAATAATCTATAAAATGCAGAATGTATGGAGCATTATGAAGGAATCTTCTAAGAATCCTACTAAAAATGCCGTGAAGTCAATGGGAGGACTTATAGGCGGAGAAGCCAAAAAGCTGAATGAGCACAGGATAAAGGGAAAGAGTATAGTAGGCAATCTTGTGAGTAAAGCAATAACTTATTCAATGGCAGTTCTTGAAGTGAATGCTTCTATGGGGCTGATCGTAGCTGCGCCCACAGCAGGATCATCAGGGGTGGTTCCGGGGGTTATGCTTGCGCTTCAGGAAGAGTATAAGATCTCTGATGACAGGATCATAGATGCTCTCTTTAATGCCAGTGCCATAGGCTATCTTGCAATGCAGAATGCAACCGTTGCAGGAGCTGTAGGCGGATGTCAGGCGGAGATAGGTGTGGCCGCAGCCATGGCGGCAAGTGCTGCAACGGAGCTGATGGGCGGAAGTCCTGTAGAATGCACGTATGCAGCTTCAACGGTGCTTATGAACATGCTGGGACTTGTATGTGATCCGGTATTGGGACTTGTCGAATATCCCTGCCAGAACAGAAATGCTTCCGGTGCTGCAAATGCGCTGATAGCTGCAGAAATGTCTCTTTCCGGTATAACGCAGATGATACCCTTAGATGAGATGCTTGACTGTATGTATAACGTCGGAAGACGGATTCCTGTGGAACTGCGGGAAACAGCTAAGGGCGGATGTGCCGTAACTCCGTCGGCATGTGCGTTATGCGGCAAAAATTGCAGATAAATTTTATAATTCCTTTTTTATGACTATTCTTCAATCTTTACTGAAGAATAGTCTTTTTTTTAGTGCTATTTTTTAATTATTTAACTTGAAAAAGTGATGTTTTGAATTATGTACACAATTTTTGCATTTATTTCAATAATCATCTTGTTAAATTTTAAAAAATATCCGAATATAGAGATAAGAAATATAAAAAAACTATAAACTTCAAATTAATATTTTATAATTTAATCTCGCTTGTTATAACTTCATACAATTAACTAGTAAGTCCTTCAAATTCGCAGAAAGCTTTATCGATGCGAATTTTTCTATATAAAAAAAATGGACAGCTTGTCCGGAAAGGATGGTCTATATGTTTTATTTATTTAGAAAATATATAAATAAAAGATACATAGCGGCTATCCTTGCGCTTGTAATGATGATCTCACTTTGCGTAAGCAATCACTCGATCTATGCGAACGAGGGAAATGAAGCGGCAGTTGAGGATCAGAATCCGGCTAATGAGTCTAAAAATGAGGATGACAGCAGATCTAATAATTCAAAGGATGATACAGAAGCTGAAAGCTCTGGTGATATCAATGACCATGAGCATGAAGAAGACGAGGAAGAATCCGAAGAAGGTCATGATAAAGATGCTGAAGAGGATGAAGAGGATGAGGAAAGCCGTTCAGAGAACGAACTTGATGAAGATGATGAAGTTAAAGATCCGAACAACTCAGAACTTGCAGAGATAACTCTTGAAGCAGAGATATTTAAGAATTCCAATTACGAAAAACTTGAAGAAGATACTGAAGAATACAGACAGGAGATCAATACAGGCATAAGGATAAAGGGTGTCATGCCTGCTAATTCTTATGCAAAGGCTTATCCTGTCGAAGTCGGGATAGACGATAAAAATGTCATAGCAGCTTACGACATAAGCATTTTTTACAGGGATGAAAATGACGGGGAAAAGATATTCCAGCCCAATGAAACGGAGGAATCGGGTTCAGTCAATGTCGATATTACGAATGATGCGATCAGGGCAGCCATAGAAACCAATGGGGATTTATCGCTTTACCATGCAGAAAACGAATATGCATCATCTGAAGAATTCGAGCCGGTAGACTTTGAACGATCCGGGGATGGGGATTATGACGCTGCGTTGAGCTTTACTGCCGAGTGCTTTTCGGTATATGCGGTAGTGGATGATAATCCTGCGCTCAGGACGTATGAATTTTATACCCTTTCTGATAATGAATATGTTCCCTATTACTTTGAAATGGACACCGGCGAACTGGTGTATAAACAGGTTGTAAAGAATGGTGACAGTATCAGTGTTCCGCAGCTGCCGGCATACGAATCAAAGACATTCTCGGGATGGTTCGTTTATGACGCGGTTACGGATACATATGATGAAGAACCGATAGATTTTAACGATATTCCTGAAATCACTGAGAGTGAAACGGTCATATTAAGGGCGGTGTTTGCAAACTATGCCTATGTGATATTTCATGAGCAGTACACAGGCTCATCAGAGTCATGGCCGATCATAGAGTCAAAAAGAATAGAGCTCGATGATAATGGAGAGGGGACAGCTGTCATAAGTGATGTCATTGTTACTTATAATGATGATGAAGGCGGCTCTTCGGCTAAAAAGGTCTTTAAGGGCTGGACACCGACTTTGACTTCTCCGGATACGGCAGATCCGGCTGATATGCTCACAGAGGATAGTATAACTGTAACGACAAATATAAATCTTTATCCCATATTTGACACTGTTAACTGGCTTTCGTTCTGGTCGGGGGGGACCGGCTCCGGTGCCAGCTATGTTGCGTCGAAATTTTTATACAATGGCGACTGCGTCCGCACGGAAGACCTCGAAGCACCGAGACTTACGGGTTACAGCTTTGCCGGCTGGTACACTGCGTCAGAAAACGGAACACAGGTGACAGATGCGAACCTGAATATCCTGAACGGGGTAGATGAAGGCGGGATAATCACAGAAAATGACAGGATCTACATATCATCAGATACGACTCTTTATGCCCATTGGAATAAAGCGGATACGAAATATACAGTAATACTCTGGAAGGAGAGCCTGAATGACCAGGTAGAAGGAAACAGCAACAGCAGCTACTCGGTAGATGCTCCCACGTATGATTTTTCGGAATCATTTACTTTTGATGCAAGAACGGGAGATGTGATAAATATAAGCTCCCTGTCAGAATATACGGGGCTGGATGACAGCGGTGACTATAAATATTTTTATTACAGCTCGTCAGATACGGACTCAATAACAGTTAAAGCAGATGGTTCCTCTGTAATAAACATTTATTACAGAAGATATTATGCGGTATATAAATTTTATACCAAAGCATGGGTAAATTGGAACGAAGATCAAAGCTACAGATGCGAGGGACTTTATGGACAGGCGCTTTCTTCAATAGGAAAAATATGGCCATCTGAATACTCGATATATGAAACATCAGATACATCATCGTCAGGTACCAAAATGACCTATCTGGAAACATTAAATTACTTCACCGGAGGCACGGTCGCTAAAGACGAGGTGAACCATGTCTACACTTCGAGCTTTTATATAGGGAGTCGGATAAATGCCAATACCTGGGTTGTATTTGTCAGGCAGGCACTGGATGGAACCTTTGTCAATGGAGAGAAATATACTGCGAATATTGAAGCTTCGGGCAATCTGAATTTTAACATAACAGAAAAATTCATGGGCTTCACGGTATGCGGCTACAGCAGAAGCCTTGCTGACAGCGGATTTACAGAAGTTGCGCCCGGAGATGTGATACAGCTTACGAGGGGCTCAACAACTTATGTTTATTTTGAACGCGATAAATATACCTTCAGCTTTATCGATACCTATGACAATGGCGTGATAGAGGAAAAAGAGGTATATTATGGAGCTTCCCTGTCCGACAATATAGCTGATGACCCTGTTTCCAAGATCGAAGGAAAGACCTTTGGCGGCTGGTACAGTGACGGTTCCTGCGCAAACGGAAGTGAATTCAATTTTGCCCAGACCATGCCGATGCACAATATTGCAGCTTATGCTAAATGGGAGGCAATCTGGTATCTTATAAATATCGACCCGAATTTTGGGGAACTGGCAGAGGGAGACTCCACCTGGTTCTGGGAAGAGTATCGCGGTGACAAGATCGTGGAATATACCCAGACCACAAGGAATTTCATGCCTGCCCTGAACGGGGATCATTATTACCATATCAACCGTCATTCAGATCTGGGGGTCGGGGATGAATGGTCTCCATTAGAGAGCGGAAGACCGAGAAAAGCATATTATACGCAGGATATTGATGATGCAACCGACCTGTCAGAAGCCTATGTATCCGCAAATGATGTCTACAGGTATGCGGGCTGGTATGAAGTTGATGAGAACGGGAAGGAGACTCTTTATAATTTTGATTCTGAGATCACGCATAATGTATATTTAAAGCTCCGCTGGAAAGAAGTTGGAACCTATTGCATCAGATATGATGCCGGTGAAGGGGGCATCGACTCGACAGACGGAAATGAAGACACCTTCAGGACAATGGATGAGTCGGATTATACAGATAATGCGAATGTTATCGTAAGCAGGATAGCAACACCGCCTGAGGGATATAATTTTATAGGCTGGTCGATAAGGCAGGATGACAGCGGAAAGATATATTATCCGGGAGACACGCTTAAATACCGCTCAAAGTTCGCGATACTTGAAAGCTCGGGCAGGAGAGTCCTTATACTTGATGCTGTCTATACAAAAATGGACACGATCTCGCTTACCTATGATGCAAATGGCGGAACGGTAAGTGCAGACGGTCTGGACTATGGAACTGTAAGTGAGAACGGGGACTATACGAGTAAGGATCACACATCAGATACTGCGACTATAGGCGGAATGACCAATAATAAAGAGATAGTCCTGAGTTCCGGTTCCGGTTTCAGCTACGGTAATTTTGAATTTAAGGGCTGGAATACAAAGCCGGATTATTCCGGAACACATTTTGATGCGGGACAGACCTGCCGTGTGGATAATATCGGAAGCAATGTCCTGTATGCGGAGTGGTCAACAAAAGTCTTTTTTGACATAAATAATGATAATGCGGACTGGGATGTGTCAGATATGGATCTGACAGAATATTCCAATAATCTGTATTACAGGGAAGTCATACTTTTCAGCAGTGTAAGTGAGCCTAACGCAGCGGTTCCTGTTTCATCCGTTTCTGATGACATGTTTGCCTACTGGACGGCAGTCAGGTATACAAAAGACGAAGCAAAAGCCGTTGAGTACGATTTCAGTCAGCAGGTTACCGGGGAGCTGGTGCTTTATGGCTACTGGACAAGCCCGATACAGGTGCCGGTTCATGCGGCGGACGCATCGGAAGAGATCATACAGGACAAAACTTCTGTATGGATAAAAAGCCCGAGATATCTGGAAGTGCGGACTGACAGCGTATATAATCTTCCGGAAGTAATGATGGATGAAAATTATGTGGATGTACCGGATGGTTACGGGTCTGCCTTTGCCTGCACAAAGACAAAATACGGAGAAATAAGCGATGAAAACGAGATAACCGAACTAAGCTATGACATAGAGGATAAAAGCGTAAAGGTCACTTATAAGGATGGAACAGTTGCGGATCTTGCAAGTGAAGAGGAAATATACTTTGTTTATTTCAAGGTTCCTATAACGCTGACTATCAGTTACAAGAAAATGAATAATGACCTCACCCTTGAGAATGTGGTTCGGCAGTCTCCTACAGCACCTACATCCGCAGTTATCAGCAAAAGCGGATATTCAATGGATGAAAATATCAGCAATCCTCTGAATCTTGCTTATAGCAGTAACTATGTTAGCACACAGTCGCAATATAATTATTTTGCATATGCTATCGGTGATCCGTCTGCAGCAGATGATTCAATGCTTCATTTTATTACAGAGGCATCAGACAGCAACAGCTCGAGACCTTCCGTTAAGATAAGGAATAACTGGAGGGGATTTGAATATTCCACGGATAATGGCGAGACATGGGTCAATTATGGATATGAAGCAGCGCTGTATGTTATTTATTATGAAACGGTGCCGACCATAATAACCATAAGCGAAAATACCGTGGGAAGAAAAGCGGATGATGAGCAGCAGTTTAATTATAACGTTGTTATCGGGCAGAGAATAACAGGGCGTAATGGAAACCAGATTTCTGAAACTACGGTAAGCTCATCGTCTGTCAGCCTGAAACATGGTCAGACTGAGTCATATACGCTCTTTTACTGGACAGAATCGTACCTGGTGAGAACATATTATTATGAGCAGTATATTAGGATCACACAGGAAACTGTCGATGGCTTTGCAACAACAAATTCAGGCATCAGTTCTACAAGCAATCTGATATCTACTTCCACAGCAGACAGCAGTGGAGGATCTGCAACAGTCACTTATACGAACAGGCACACACCTATGAAGGTGGAACTGCATGTTGCGAAATCCGTGGCCGGGCAGCTTGTAGCGGCAGACGGGCTTAGGACTGATGACAGCAGCGTTTATACTGCAGAAATTACGATCGGAAGCTCTATATCCCTTTCTGAGAGCAATCCGCATATATTTGCAGGAGATGATGCGGCATACGGGTTTGCAGGTATAGTTTACGGGACATGCTCCGACAATGTGATCACAGCTGAGGGAAGGGGAATAAATTCCATAAGCTATCAGAAACTCAGTGACAGCAGATATTACGGATTATGCCTGAACGGAAACGAAGATACACTCCTTAAGGACTATGAGCTGTTCTATGTGTATTATGAGAAACCGCGTGTTTATTACATGGAAAAGGATGCGTCCGGAAATATCAGCCGGATTGATGATATCAGACGTAACGGTTCAGCGGTATCCCTGAATGGCGTACAGCTGGAGCAGGGGGCGGTTCTTGATATCGGAAACACGGAGTTTGTCATTTCTAACAGCTCCGGGACAAATTACTGGCATTTCCCTCCTAATCTTGATGGGACAAAGAATCTTTCTTTAAGGTTCCTTGGAATAGGAGCAGGTGAACCCGATGCATTAACTACTGATGAGCTTGATATGGATACAGCTTCCATGAGGATCAAGGCAGATAACGGTGTCGTTAAATACAGGACAGGAAGTGTAGGTTCATGGGTAAGCTTCAAGGACAGTCCGGTAATTTATGTCATATATAATGAGCCGGCATCTTATATCAGTATATCAAATAATAGTGCAAGAGCCCTTACTTACAGGCTTACAGTCTACAGCGGTGCGTATAAGGAAGACATTTTAAGGAAAAATGGGGACGAAACTGAAACTGTTGAAGCAATTCTAAATAATTCGGGAGAAAGTTATTACTATACTCTAAATATTCCGGAAAATTCATCCGATATATTGTGTATACTAAATGCAGTAGACATGACATATCAGATACAGGTTTTGGATAATGATGGAAATGTAATATCAGCCGGAAACTATTCAGATTTTGGGTTCAAGCTTGAAGATGATTCTGACCCGGAATTCGGAACACTTGTAATGGGACCTGAGTTTGAAGGCCCGGACAGCTTCGAGGAAAGTCTGGGCAATGGCACCTGTGCAAGGATAGGCTACGTATCTGTACTTATTCCTGCAGCGACTATGTTTAACAGTATGAAGCAACCGTTTATCTGGATGATCATCCTGGCTGTGCTGATGGGAATCAGTGTACTGCTGGTAAAAGGCAGAAAGGATCAGGAGAGCAGGGCAAAAAGAAAGGAGAAAAGGCATGAATAAAAGATTTTATCAAAAGGTCCTGGCAATTGTGATTGCCATGGGAATGGTGTTGGGAAGTAGCCTAGGTGTAAGTGCTGCTGTGGAACTTGGAGACACAGGACGAGTTGAGAGTAATGATACAACTTTGACGCTAAAAAAAGGTATTGTTGTATACAACACTGAAGGCTCAAAGGTTTATTATCCAAACATTACTTACAATTACGCATTGGCACCTGTGGATGTCACGGATAAGACACCAACTGTGTCGGATGATGACGGTGACATGGCTTATGTTGTTGACGGAGTTACAGGTGGTCTTACTTGTGCGACATCAAGTCTGACATTTGATAATACTGCAACGATAGCAGCAGCAGCTGCTGGAACAGAAATAACAATGCCGATAACTATCACAGCTGATACAAGTAAATTTACAAAGGCCGGAATATATCGCTATAAGCTTACGGAAACAGTAGCAACTTCAGATCTTACAGCAGCATCTATTACAAGACCTTCAGGTTACAGCAGTGAAAGATACATAGATGTTTATATAACCTATGACAGCAGTTCTGGATATAAGGTAAAGGGCTATGTATGCTTCATAGCTGACGGCGTTGATAAGAAGATCGATGGTAAGACATCTGATAATAATGACAATGAGATCACAGCAAAGAGTTCAGGTTTTGTAAATGCATATGATACTGATGCATCAACGGGAACAACAACTACTACTACAGGACATGCCGATCAGTATTATACCTATAATCTGACAGTAACAAAGACAATTACAGGAACAGGAGCAGAGACGACGCATCCGTTCCCGTTTGCTATCAATACATCAGGAGTAACATCACAGCCTTTCTCGGTTACAACTGACGGTTCTTCACTCAGTCTTACAACTGCAGGTGCAGTTGACAGTTCTTTCAAGGGAACAACAGGAACAGAGTTTACTGTAGGTCTTGCAAACAGCAAAAATGTTAAACTCATAGGCCTTCCTGCAAGCAGCAAGATAACCAAGATGCAGGAAACAAATGATACAAACGATACTTACAAGGCAAAGATTGATTTTGGCAGCGCACATGTACTGGATGAAACGGTTAAAGCTCCCGGAGCAACCGCTGAAATTCCTTCAGCGCAGGCAATATCAAACTACAGTGATTACTCAACGACAGGTATTACACAGACAGATGATGATTATGCAGTAACAAATACCATCGTAGATGTATCACCTACAGGTTTGATCTTCCGTTATTCACCATATGTACTACTTCTTGGAGCATCCTTCCTCCTTCTTCTGGTAATGGGCAGGAGAGAGAAAGAAAGAGATGAAGAAGCTTGATCAGATTTATTTCATGCCTGACTTATATCTTGGGGGAGATAGTGATCAGGTAAATAATAAATGATTTAAATTGCTTTTTGGCACTGAAGTATTTGATTCAGTGCCAAAAATCTATATAATGAAATAAAGAAAATATAGGGAAAGTATTTATAAGCGGGGTTCTTATTTTGGATAATACCGATGAGAAGATCGAACTAAAGAGCGAAGAGAAGAAGACAGAAGAGAAGAAAACAGAAGAAAAAAAGACAGAAGAAAAAAAGACAGAGGAAAAAACAGCAGAAGAAAAAAAGGCTGAGCAGAATAAAGCCGTCGATGCCGAAGTCCTGGTGGAGGAAAAGGACGATCTCAGGAAACATACACTTCCTGTACGTAAGCTTAGATATGCCAGAGCCTTTATTATGGAACTTTTCATTGTTGTATTGATAATTTATCTTCTGGTTGGAGTAATATATGGTGTGTTAAGTGCACCGAATGGAGATATGTATCCGGTGGCGGCAGCAGGAGATTTATTAGTATATTACAGACTGGATAAAGATGTAAAATCACAGGACATTATAGTATATACAGAAGATACAGCCATGAGAGTGGGAAGAGTCGTTGCCAAAGGAGGAGACATACTAGACATTACGGAAGAGGGAAATGTGATCGTAAACGGCAGCACGGTAATTGAACCCAATATCCATACACCTACCTACAGGTTTGACAGATATGTTGAATATCCTGTAACACTGGAGGAAAATGAATGCTTTGTCCTGTGTGAACAAAGAAACGGCACTGAGGACAGCAGATATCTGGGACCAATCCGAAAAAGCATGATCAAGGGGACAGTAATAACCATTATCAGACGAAATTCGCTTTAATGACCGGAGGCATTGATATGTTTAATCGATTTTTCAGGATAGCCAATGGGGTGTTCAGGTTCATTGTGATCCTTGTAGCTTCAACACTTATGATCTATGGAGTGTATGTAATTGCAGACACTCTGAATACGGAAAGAAATGCTTTTGTTTCGGATGAGCTCTTAAAATATAAGCCTGCTGACGGAGATGACGGGGAAACGGGCTACAGTCTGGAAGAACTGAAAGAATTAAACCCTGATGTGGTCGGATGGCTTGATATCTATGATACTAATATAGATTATCCTTTGGTACAGGGCGAGGATGAAACAAAATATGCGAGCCATGACGTGTTTGGAAACAGCTCGATAACAGGCTCTATTTACCTTTCATCACAGAACAGCTCTGATTTTTCAGACTTCTGCAATATTATCTACGGTCACAACATGGATGCAGGTGCAATGTTTGGTGATATTGCGAAATATGTGGATGAGGATTATTTTAATTCCCACAGGTCAGGAATGCTTTATTCAGATGCCGGAAGTTATGAATTCCGGATATATTCCGTACTGGAGGTTGATGCCTATGATGAGAATATATATGGTAAAAGATTTGCTGATAAGTCTGAATCGGCGGATCTGGTAGAATATATAAATAAAAATATGCTTCACGGCGAAGTGAAAAATCTGAACGATCTTAATAAAATACTTATATTTTCAACCTGTGAGAGCGCAGAGACCAATGGCAGGGTCATAGTGGTTGCTGATGCGGTAGCTTCAAGCAAGGTATATGCGGAAAGAGAAGCTCCTGATGGCGATGGTGGATTCTTAAAAAGAGCCAAGTTACATAAGGTTGAGTATTGGTCACTTTTGAATTTTATATGCTTTGCGGGAACGTTTTTCACGCTCCTGCCCCTGTTCTGTTCTGTGAAGAAGTACAGGATGTTTTCCTATTCGAAAAAGATAAAAACTGAAGTTGTGGAAAATTATAATGCCATAGACCCTTATCTGGATAATGGAAATGGTCACTGGAATATGCAGAAGGAGCTTCTGAGGGCGATAAGTAATTTCAGGAGAAAACTGTTTTCGGGCATTGTAATAGAAATTCTGGCATTGATGGGCTCTGCATTTATTTCCGTATTTGTAGAGGATTTGACAAAAAGGATAGTGCTGATAGATAATTATACACCGCTGATGCTGACGCTTTTTGCGGTGGCACTGTCTGCTGATATAATATGCTTTACCTATAGGGGGATTGAGATACCGGGCGTTATAGATGCTCTTATTCAGGAACATGGGAAACCTCAGGTCGCAGATATCAGTTCGGCAGCAAAATAGTGAAAACGTATAAATGATTTTTGAGAGTCGGGGAAATGTATCCCCGGCTTTCTTTAATGTGAACAGTAGCACTTGGAAAATAACGCAGACAGGCTTATGATATTCAGGGAATAGTTGGTTTTATAACTGATGAATATTTCTATCTGGCGAATATGCTGGTGTCTTTTTCGTGTGCGATGCAGCTCCAGAGCTTCAGGAAGGTCAAAGGTCATGCCTATGCTTCGACCATGTGCATAGGAAATTTTAGGAGTGGGACTGATGCGATATCGATGTTTATTCATTCAGGAGAAAAAAGTATATAAAAAATGCGTTTTATTATATACTTGTAATAGTAGTATTTGCGATGGGCGCAGGTTACAGATAACTGTGTTGTGGGGATAGTTCCGAACAGGAAAAAGATGCATGAAAACCTCCATCGGTCACTGATGCTTGGAACGGCGCTCAATCCCTATATCGGCTACGAGAATGTGGCAAAATGTGCACACAAGGCAGCAGATGAAAATATCTCCCTGAAGGAGGCATGTGTGAGCCTTGGATTTATGACGGCAGAACGTTTTGATGAGATATTCCATCCGGAGGAAATGGCATATCTGCAGTAAAGGTGCTGCCATTGGGTTAAGCATTTGAAATGTGCGGGGTAGGAAAATGAATGATTTTCTGGAAAAAAGGCTGAATTTTAAGCGGAAGATACTGATCGTTGATGACGCGGAAATAGGACGGTATATGCTCAAGGATATGCTTGAGGATGACTATGAGATAATGCTTGCTGAGAACGGAAAGGAAGCCCTTGAGATCATGAGGGAAAATGCAGACATTCTCTCGATCGTGCTGCTTGACCTTATAATGCCCGTGATGGACGGATTTGAGGTTTTGAACGAAGTGGGCAAAGACAGTTTGCTGAGCAGGATTCCGGTAATTGTCCTTACAGCAGAACAGAATGCTGAGGTCAAGAGCCTTAAAATGGGAGCGGCAGATTTCCTGCCAAAGCCTTATGATATCCCGGAAGCCATAAAGGCCAGGATAGACAGGACGATCCAGCTCTATGAAAGCAAGAGGCTTATTTCGGCAACAAGCTCCGATCCCCTGACGGGGCTTTTCCGCAGGGAATATTTTATGAATTATATCAAGATCGCTGATCAGCATATGCCGGACAGGAAAAGAGATGCTATAGCAGCCGATCTGAACCGTTTTCATATTATCAATGAGCTGTATGGTCATGACTGCGGGAACTTTGTCCTTAAAGAAGTCGGGAGGATAATGAGCTTTCTGGCGGATAAATATAAGGGCGCTGCCTGCAGAGCCGGCAGCAACAGCTTTTTCCTCTACATATCCCATCAGGATATGATAGAGGAGATCCTTGCAGAGACAGAGCAGAGAATATCCGAAAAGCTTGGACATCTGAACGTAACTATCAGAATGGGAGTTTACAGCAGGGCAGAAAATATGGCGGATGTGCGGAAACGCTTTGACTGTGCGCTTCTTGCCTGCAATTCCATCAAGGAAGGTTATTCATGCAGCATGGCATTCTATGACAAGGCAATGCATGAAAAAGAGGCCTATGAGGAAAGACTGCTTGCCGATATGGAGACAGGGATCGCAGAGAAACAGTTTATTGTCTTTTATCAGCCGAAATATTCAGTACAGGGAGACAAGCCTGTGCTTGCCTCGGCGGAAGCGCTTATACGCTGGAAGCATCCGGAATTTGGAATGGTAAGTCCGGGAGTATTTATTCCTCTTTTTGAGAGAAAAGGAAGGATACATGCACTTGACAGATATGTATGGAAGTGTGCAGCAGACCAGGTGGCCGAGTGGAGAAGAAAGTACAGGATAAATCTTCCCGTATCGGTTAATGTTTCACGTATAGATCTGATGCAAGAGGATTTTTCTGAAAAATTATTTAAGATAGTAGAAGAGGCGGGCATAAAACCGGAAGAATATATGCTGGAGGTCACGGAGTCTGCCTACACAGAGGATTCAGGCAAGACTCTAGGGATGATCAGCAGGCTCCGTGAGGCAGGATTCAGGATAGAAATGGATGATTTCGGCTCGGGCTATTCTTCACTTAATATGATATCAACTATGCCGATCGACGTATTAAAACTCGACAGAGGATTTGTGAAGAACATTGAATATAATAAAAAGGATTACCGCATGGTCGAGATCATAATGGAGATAGCCAGACTCCTTGGTGTAAAGGTGGTTGCAGAGGGAGTAGAAACTGAGGGGCAGCATGAGCTCCTGAAAAAAGCCGGAGTAGATATCATTCAGGGCTTTTACTATTCAAAACCGGTGCCTCCGGAGGAATTTGCATCCTTCCTTGTATAACGGTGTTTTAAAACAAGTCAGGAGCTGTTCATAAATAAAACGTAACTGTTCAGGGTACCTGAACAGTTACGTTTTTTATCGTAAAAATCACTTGGAAAAAAACCCGGCCTGGCTTATGATAGAACGTGTCAAATAAAATCGTTAAGATAAAATTAAAGGGAGCGGGGAAAAATGAAAAAGAAAATTGTGGCTCTTATTACGGCAGTTGTTTTTGTATCCGGTCTTTCTGCATGTGGTAATTCCGCGGAAAAAGAAGCGGCATCGACCGGGACAGCGGAAAATATATCCACAGAAACGGCATCATCTGCCGAAACAGGCGGAAACGCATCATATGCATCGGTATATTTAAAAGAAATCGATGAACTTAATACAGCCGGGAATGCTGATCTTTTTGCATTGGTTGATGTAAACGGTGATGAGATTCCGGAGCTTGCTGCCATCAGTACAGAGGGTTCCTGGGATAAAGATCAGGTATTTTTATATACGACTGACGGATCAGAGATTTACCTTCTGGCGAGTGATATCGCTCCCGGGCTTGAAGGACATTATATCGGATTTTTCGAAAAGGAGAATCTTTTTGTTCAGTCCGGTGGTGCGGCAGGGGAACACTATGATTTTTATAAAATAGAAGATTCAAAACCTGTGAAAGTTCTTACAGCAGACAATTTCTCTATACCGGATGAAAACGGAGACGAAAAGATACATTTAAGCATAAACGGGGAAGAAGTTTCCGAAGAAGAATACACTAATTCAGTAAAAGAATGTATGGGATTAAAGGGAAACATGATCAAGCTTTCAGAGGTTGACAGATCTGAGATGATAGAGATGAAGAGTGAGATCAATGAAGCTTCATTGATTTTTGAGGAGGCTGGAAAGAGGGATTACAGTTCTTATGATAAAATAAAGGAAGAACTGGAAAAAATATCTAAATGACCGGAGATGATGAGACGTGAATAATCAAGAGGAAAACAATGAAATTCAGGAGGAAAAGGTAGTTTATCCGATATTTCAATCATTTACAGTAAATCTGCTGATAATGTTCAGCGCAGGCTTTCAGGATGCATATACTTATATAGTACGCCATGGAGTATTTGCCAATGCCCAGACAGGAAATATAGTGCTGATGGGAACTTATCTGCTTCAAAAAGACGGGAGCCAGGCAATACATTATCTTTTGCCTTTACTGGCATTTGGACTGGGAATCCTGACTTCCTCACAGATCGAGCTAAATCTCGATAAAAACTTAGGGGTTGCAAAAAGACTTGTATTGATATTAGAGATCATCAGTCTTGGAATAGTGGGATTTATACCGGATAAGTATTTCTTCATTGCAAATATGCTGGTATCATTTTCCTGTGCGATGCAGCTTCAAAGCTTCAGGTCGATAAAAAGCCATGCCTATGCATCAACCATGTGTATAGGAAATTTCAGAAGCGGTGTAGATGCAATATCGAACTATATTCATTCGGGAGAAAAAAGCAGTCTGAAAAATGCGCTGTATTATATACTTGTTGTCGGAGTATTTGCATTGGGAGCAGGCCTAGGCGGAAATATAAGTGCGGTGATAGGGATCCGTGCCATATGGATTTCTGTAGTGATCCTGATAATAACTTTTATCGCATATAGTTACAAGCTGGCAAAGAAAAGAGCTGATCAATGAAAAGGAGAGAATTTTGGAAAAGAAGAATGAGTTAAAAGACTATCGTATTGAACATGATTCAATGGGTGAGATGAAGGTACCTGCTGATAAGTACTGGGGTGCCCAGACAGAGCGCAGTCATGAAAATTTCCTTATAGGTGTCGGGATCGAAACGATGCCAAGAGAGATAATCTCGGCATTCGGAGTTTTAAAAAAGGCAGCGGCAATGGCAAACCATGAGCTCACACCGGATAGAATGACAGATGAAAAATGTTCGGTCATTTCGGAAGTCTGTGATGAGATATGCGATGGAATGCTCTGGGATAATTTTCCGCTGGTCGTATGGCAGACAGGTTCCGGAACTCAGTCTAATATGAATGTTAATGAAGTAATTGCCGGACGTGGAAATGAGATAGCAGGAAAAAAACTTCTGCATCCAAATGATGATGTAAACATGGGACAGTCTTCAAATGATACTTATCCCACGGCATTGCATATTTCCGCAGTTCTTCTCCTTGAGAAAAAACTTATCCCGGCAGTTGAAAAGCTTGTGGCAGCATTTAAGAAGCTTGAAAAAGACAATGAGGGGATCGTAAAGAGCGGAAGGACACATCTGCAGGACGCGGTACCGATTTCTTTTTCACAGGAAATAAGCGGTTGGAGAAGTTCTCTTGAAAGAGACATCGAGATGATAAAACTTTCGGTAAAACCTCTTAAAGAGCTTGCGCTTGGAGGAACTGCAGTAGGAACGGGACTTAATGCACCAAAGGGTTTTGCAGAGCTTTCAGCTAAGAAGATAGCTGAGATTGCAGGAACTGATTTTAAGAGCGCTGAGAATAAATTCCATGCTTTAAGTTCAAGGGATGAGATTGTCTTTGCCCATGGTGCTGTAAAGGCGTTGGCTGCAGATTTAATGAAAATAGCAAATGATGTCCGTTGGCTTTCATCAGGTCCAAGATGCGGACTTGGTGAGATAAAGATTCCGGAAAACGAGCCGGGTAGTTCTATTATGCCGGGAAAGGTTAATCCTACCCAGTGTGAACAGGCTACAATGGTAGCGGTACAGGTAATGGGAAATGATGCAGCGATCGGAATTGCAGCGTCCCAGGGGAATTTCCAGCTCAATGTATTTTTGCCGGTGATAGCATATAATTTCATCCAGTCGGCAAGACTTCTTTCTGAGTCGATAATATCATTTACGGATAATTGTGTTGTAGGAATTCTTCCGAATAAGGAGAAGATGCATGAAAACCTTCATCGTTCGCTGATGCTTGGTACAGCGTTGAATCCTTACATCGGTTATGAAAATGTTGCAAAGTGCGCCCATAAGGCAGCGGATGAAAATATTTCTCTTAAAGAGGCATGTGTTAGTCTCGGATTCTTAACAGCAGAACGTTTTGATGAGATATTCCACCCTGAAGAAATGGCATTTCCGCAGTAAATATCTTCTTACTGCGATAGACACAGGAAAATTTAAGGTATAACAGAGAGAGCAGAGCCTGTTTCTGCTCTCTTTTGTTTTAAAATAATACAAAAATATTCTAATTATTACTGCTTCATCTGTCGAAATACAATATGTAGAACTTTATGTGTAACTAAGCTGCAAAATTATTGGGGAAGCAAATGAAGAAGAAAATTTTACAGCACAATATATTTATAGCGATCCTCCTGCTTGCCATTGTATTCTGGGTTGCTGCCGTTATGATAAAGGCTAAGCGTGCGGACGGCTTTCAGGTGATACCCCCGGACCCTAAGTATTCCGACTGTTCAGACGGCTGGTATGATGATGACGGAAACTATTTTGACCTGGACAAATTGTCGTTTGAGAAAACTGATATCAATAAGGAGTATGTCATACATTACAGAATTCCTGAAGATGTTGAAATGGGTCCGGATGATTCACTGTGCTTTTTCTGTCGTGGAATTGATTACGAGGTTTACATTAAGTCAACTGAAGATAATCCTTATGCAGACAGTGAGGAGTTCGGAAGCAGACGGATCTGTGACTATAAGCAGAATGGAGCAGGGCTTGCAGGAAAAGAGATCGGAATGGTAGCGGCAACTGTTCCAATTTACAAAACCGACAGGGGAAGTGAGCTGACTTTTGTTCTGACACCAACTGAATACAGTGCATTTATACTTGATATGAGAATAGAAAAAACCTCTGAATTTATTCTGACAACGATCGGTTCAAGAATGGGGATTTTTTTTGAGAGTCTTTTTATATTCTTTTTTGGACTTGCAGTAATGGTATATACATTTTTTGCAGTTGAGAAAAAACGTGAGGAAAAAACGGTATTTTTTGCATGGGGAGCTTATTCGCTTACACTTGGGATAGTAATGATAATTGAAACGCAGCTTCCTCAGATATTAACAGGAAGACCGGAAATCTTCAGCGCATTAAAATATGTTATGGTGCTTATCCTTGCCTATCCGCAGGCTGTACAGATAGATGCGATAACAAAGGTTCCGCATAAACGATTTTCATGCGTTGTGGGTGTTACGGTTGTAACATTGCTGGTGATCGAAACGGCCGGCAATCTCTTTTTGCATACCTCGCTTTACAGGTTAAATCATTTATCCCTCATAATTTTGTCTTCAAATGCCGTGATGAATTTTATCATGCTCGTAAAGGAGATAAATTACTGGAGGGCAAAGCATCTTTTTTCGATATCCATACCCTTGCTTGCGGCTAATTTGATCTTATTTATGCTCGGTACAATTGATATCGCATTATATATGCGCTCTAATAATCATATGACAGACTGGGGAAGGATCATCAGAAGCAGTTATATAGTTTTTATTCTTGCGATACTTGTTTTATTGCTGAAGCTGGCTGAAAAGAAGAATCATGATGCCATGAGAGCTGAGAAATATAAGGCAGAGGCCAGGATAGATGTCATGACGGGACTTATGAATAAGGCTGCATATCTCAAAAAAGAGGCATCCATGACGGCAAAACTAATGAAGGAGAGGGAGAAGGGGAATATAGATTATTCTTTTGTAATAATGTCGATCGACTTAAATAATCTCAAAAAGGTGAATGATACAAAAGGACATGAGGCGTGAGACCGTTTTATAAAAAATGCAGCAGATATTTTAAGAAGCTCAGTAGGAACAGATGGAGAAGCTTACAGGGTTGGAGGCGATGAGTTCCTTGCGCTGATCTTTGGGAAAGAACCCGAAAAAACCTATTTTGAAGTCATAGAGAAACTAAACCGTAAAGTAAGTGATTTTAACAGGGATAATCCGGGAGCAATCCCCTTGAGTTTTGCTTACGGACATGCAATCTGCAAGGCAGATCAAAATTACAGCATCCATGATTCTGAGAGGATAGCGGATCAGGAAATGTATCGCTGCAAAAAGGAAATGAAGGCCTTTAGAAGTTAGTAATGCATATGGAATTTTACATAGATTTTACATAGACTTATACATAGTTTTTACCTCAATAGATTATTATTTTGAATATAAGAAAATAATAATCTTTGAAGTTCTCGAGGAAAAACAGCAAAAATGTCCTTACAGTCATCTGGAAAAGGATGGAGTGATTGAATATAACGGTGTTACTTTTGTCTGTGATTACAGGACAAATTCCTTATGTCTGGGTGATATGTCAGATTCAAATAATGTCTTAAACATAAGTCTTCCAAGTGGTGGAAATCTGCTGGTAAATGTAGATAACCTTGGAGATCTGTCAAATGCTGTGGGGATGTTTTCTCCGGCTGACCTTAATGCCATTATGAGGGCTGTCGCCAAATATAATTTCTGCACAAAGAAACGTGAGGTAGATTTATCAGAGGCTATCAAGACATATGAAGAAACCCATAAATTGTTTGCAGAGGAACTGAAAGAGGAGAAAGACTGGCGGGATATGACAAGTGAAGAATGGGATAAGATACTTGAGGGTTTTGATGCCGGTGAAGTTTCTGCGGAGGATGTAGTTGATCATGAAAACAATTGGACAAGGAAGCTTAGAACAGATGACCAGACTATTCTTATGACTGCGAAAGAAGCTCAAAAAATGGAGAGTAATGCATTGTTAAAGTATGAAGAAATTCAGCTTTTAGGCACTGGTATTACAATTGATCCCCGGGAATGGGTAAGGTAAATTAATAAAATCAATAAAAAAGACATCAGATTTACTGATGTCTTTTTTGCTAGAGCGGAGAGGATGGGATTCGAACCCATGTGGCGTTGCCGCCAAACGGTTTTCAAGACCGCCTCGTTATGACCGCTTCGATACCTCTCCATGTTTGCGTTATCCGTCGCAATGAATTAAATGATATCAAAAAAATGTTTTTCTGTCAATACAAGAAAGCTTTTTCCTTTTTTTATATTTGTTTATTGCTATAATATGGAGTAGCTTTGTCATATGTTGCCTGTCTATCGGGACAATGCCAATAGTTGGTTCCATTCAAGATGAGATTATGGGGGAAAAGAAGAGGAATAAAAGATGGATTTGATGACAAAAAAATTCTATTCCTTACTTACAGGGGGATTATTTCGAGTATCGTGATCCCTGGGGACGTTGTTTAGGGCTCATATCAATCAATTTGGAAACATTTCATGCCAAATAGAATAGAGGGTTAGTCGCATCCGGTTTTTTGCATGGGGCATTTTAATTGGTATAAATTATGTCGATAATATATTAATAGACTAGTCTCACATTCCACTTGGCGCTAAGTCACGGGGAATGAAGCATGTTATACCCAGAACGATGGAACAATAATATGAAAGGAAAAGCATAATCCAGATAGCAGGCAGAAGTTAGGTAGAATAATAGGTATTTTAGTCAAATTCATACAGTAATTGCCGTGAGAACGGACTTTGAAAAAGTGTTAATGGAGATTGATTCATTGACGCTTTTTTATTTTGCATTGTTTCGGTAATTACCGAGATATGGTTTTCCTTCTCTTCCTTCCCTTTTCTTCCCTTCTCTTTTCTTCCTTCTTCCCCTAGAAAGAAGAGAAAAAGAAAGAACCAAAGAAAAAGAGAATAAAGATATACCCTATTAACTAACGTATCTTATCCCATCTTATCCTATCCATCTTTTCTTTTCGTTTCCGTCCGTGCCACAAACTACAGAACAGACCAAGAGGGCAGTCAGAAAGGAGCCTAAGAAATGAGCAGATTAACCAAGATAGAACAGGAAACAGTTATAAACTTCAATGCCGGTGAGGAAGAGGCAGTAGTCTATACCAGAGATAAAGCCGTTATAAGGAAATTTGACTCGTTAGTTATCGAGTTCCCTAATGTGTACAGATGCATAAAGGCAACTGATATCGACAAGACCTATTCCATGCCAAAACAGTACGTTAGTTACCGTAAGCCCAGAAGAATAACACAGGCAAGAAGGGATCAGATCAGAGCACAAATGGCTGATATGAATAATAGCCGTAACAAACAGTGATTGGAGGTTTCACATGAGCGAAAACGAAAAGATTTATGGGTATGCAAGGGTTTCAACAAGGGAGCAGAACGAGGACAGACAGATCCTTGCATTGATGGAGATGGGAGTGCCACAGAGCAACATATATCTGGATAAGCTGTCTGGGAAAGATTTCGAGCGCCCTCAGTACAAGAAGCTTCTCAAAAAGCTCGATGGTAATTCTGTATTGTATATCAAGTCCATCGATAGGCTGGGGCGTAACTACCATGATCTCAGTGATCAGTGGCGTATCATAACCAAGGAAAAAGGTGCGGATATTGTTGTAATTGATATGCCTCTTCTCGATACGAGGCGTGAAAAAAGTCTGTTAGGAACGTTCATCAGTGATCTTATACTGGCGCTGCTGTCATATGTGGCAGAGACCGAGTACCAGACTATCCACCAGAGGCAGGCGGAAGGGATTGCGGCAGCTAAGGCGAGAGGTATCAAGTTTGGAAGAAAGCCTTCTCCGTTGCCACCTAATTTTCATGAGGTTTATCAGAGATGGAAGATGGGAAAAATTTCGGTAAAAGAAGCTGCTTTTGAATGTGGAATGCCACAGGCGACATTTCATTACAAGGCTAAAAGATATGAAAAAGCCACTATTTTAAAAGACTAAAAATATTCAAAAAGGTGTACTTTTTTGGATGCGTTTTCCCGATAAACATAAATATGAGGCAAATATCTCTGAAACCCACATAATAGCTGTGTTTATACAAATTTTATAAAAGAAATAAACGCAATATGATATATTAATAGAGGATACTGAAAACTTAGTAAAATCCAGGAAAGTACACTTTTTTAAAGGAAGTGTACTGAGAAAAGATTGGAGGTATTTCATGTATTGTAAAAAATGCGGAAAAAAACTTCCAGAGGGTGTACAGTTTTGCATTCGTTGCGGTCAGCCTGTGAACTCCACTTCCACGAGCGAGGACAGCAATCAGAATAAGATTTCGGACTACTCTGTGAGTCATGTAGAAGAAACAGGAAATATAAAAACTACTCAAAAAGATGCTATTCCAGCGCGTGAAGAAATATCGGATTCAGAATCAATAAGGAATGAACAAATAGTTAGTAATAATCATGTGACAGAGGCTGAACCAGATATAAAGAAATCAGATGCCCCTAAAAGTGTTGAAGTTGAGCAAAGAGATCTTGTTAAGCAATCGGAAAAATCTGATATTGAAGAAGATCCAGAACCTACGGATGATATCGGCGAAGACGGAGACATCAAATTAACTGCTAAAAAAAGGAAAAAGAAAAATCCGCTATTGTTAGTTGGGATTCTTTTGGGAATAGTGATATTAGGTGGTGCAGCTGCAGCAGGTTATATCTACGCTAGAAATCATAGTGATGTGGCAACCAGAGAAGAGTTTGCAGATAGCATGATACCTGTTTCTGATGAAGTGTTTGATCAGATAAAAGGCCATTACACACATGAAGGCAGTTCATTTGATATTGTATCAAAAAACAGCATGACTATAACAAAAGAAGGAGCAGAGGCTAGTCCACAAGAACTTTCTATACGAGGATATAGGAAAAATAAAAATGGCTATTTCATTTATGTTGAACAATCGGGGGTAAAATCTACATTTTCTTACAAAGAAAATGGTGACGTGGCATACTTACACGCTGATTCAGAACCAGCGTGGGACACAGCTTCATCTGATGAAAACAACATCTCAGATTTTTATGTCAGAGAAAATGTAGATGATGCTGAAGGTGAGGTTTTTGCTGATGAGTCGGAAACAAATAATTCTGACGAGGCTAATCAAGACACCGTCTCTTCCAATGATGATACTGAAAATGCTAGTGAAGATAGTAAAGAATCTACCAATAGTGATATTGATATATTCAATGTAAGTGCAAATGTGGTATGGAATGAAATCAAGGGCCATTATCAAGATAATTCTGGTGATACTGTGGATGTTGACTCTGCGTCGGGAATCATAACCAGGTTTATTGTGGGCGGAAATGAGAGCCATACATATATTGAAAATGTTCACAGCTTCTTAGGAGTTGGAGATAGCTATCTCATAAAAGTTGAGATGGATGGAGAAAAATATACATATCTTTACACGATAAATAATGGTAAAGAATGCTTGCTTCTTGGGCTTGAAGATGGGTGGGATCCCAGTATTGATCCATATAAATATGTGTCTGTGCAAGTATATGTAAAAAGTAGTAATCAGGCTAATGGTAATGCGCAAAACGGTGTTAATTCCGGTGATTATATACTTTTTGACTCAGATAAAAAGTATTATGACAAAGCTACTATCCAGAGTATGACAAAAGATGAACTTAGGCTTGCTAGGAATGAAATATACGCACGGCATGGAAGAATGTTTAAAGCAGATGATTTGCAAAGCTATTTTAATAGCAAGTCATGGTACAAGCCATTGTATTCTCCAGATGAGTTCGATGCATACGGAAGAACGATGCTTAATGAATATGAGAACGCGAACTTAGATTTAATAATTGAGGAAGAGAAAAGACGATGATGAGGGCTGAAACAGTAACTGGGATAAAAAGAATAGTAGCCATTATTGGTATATTTTCGATATTGGGGATTAATTCAATTAGCTCATTTGCAACCGCTGATGTTACGACAAAAGGGGAAACGGTACCTGTTGTGGTTATCGATCCTGGACATCAGGCAAGAGGTATGTCGGAGAAAGAGCCAAATGGCCCTGGGTCAAAGACAATGAAGGCAAAAGTGTCTGGAGGAACTTCCGGGAAAACATCTGGTCTTTCAGAATACCAGTTAAACCTTGATGTTGGTCTGAAATTAAGGGATGAGCTGATAGCAAGAGGGTATAGTGTCATTATGACACGTGAAAGCAATGAAGTTAGCTTGAGTAATGTTGATCGGGCTCAGATTGCTAATGAAGCCGATGCGGATGCATTTATAAGAATCCATGCTAATGGATCAAATGATACATCTGTAAATGGTGCTATGACGATATGTCAAACAGCAAAGAATCCTTATAACTCTTCATGTTATGAATCATCAAGGAAACTTTCTGATTCTGTTTTGAATGCTTATGTGGCATCTACAGGCTTTAAGAAACAATATGTTTGGGAAACAGATACTATGACAGGGATTAATTGGGCCAATGTTCCATCAACGATCATAGAAATGGGGTACATGACAAATCCTACAGAGGATTTGAATATGGCTTCTGAGGATTATCAGACGCTAATGGTTAAGGGAATTGCCGATGGAATAGACAATTACTTTGGAAAGAAGAAATGATTTCATTTTCAAGAAAAAATAAAAGGTTCCTATTTGCGAAAGTGGGGTGATGTTATGTTTTGCGCTCATTGCGGAAAAGAGCTGCCTGATGGTGCTGAGTTTTGCACATCATGCGGAAAGCCAGTTATAAAAGATGATGATACTGAAGAAAACACAAGCACAGTCAGTGCTGTAAGTTCGTCGGAATCAGTTAATAATGCTACTTCTGGGAACAAGAAGATTCCCAAATATGCAATATGGATAGCGGTAATCGTGGTTGGCTTTTTTATATTCAGATCGTATTCTGGTGGAAACTCCAGCGATGGTGGGTATAGTAAAACCACACAAAATTATGATTCAATAGCGATTTCAAATGCAAAATCTATTCTTTGCGAGGATTTTGTGGATCCGGGTAGTGTGTCGTGGAATGATGAAGAAGTAGTTGATAAAGATGACTATGAAAGGTACTTAGTATATTTAGATGCTACTGCTACTACAAAAGCTGGTGGAAGAAACAGAGAAAAATACTATGTAATACTGAGGATTTCTGGAGATAAGTATTATTACAAGCAGTATGGCCTTGCCTGGTCCTATGCAAATGATTCTGATCTTTCTTATCTGAAATCACGGAATCAATGGGGAGAACCGCCAGAAAATAATTAAGCTTTGATAGGACAGTAATGAAAAAACGATGATTCTTTAAGAAAGGGTATATTCAGTCATTTATTCAGATTGGATTACAGGGTACAGATATGTCACAGTATTGTTCAAAATGTGGTACACAGCTGGATGATGATGCTGTTTTCTGCACATCGTGCGGGCATCAGGTTGGCGCTCCTGTAGTTGTTGTAAAAGAAGCTGCCTCTGAAAAAGTGAGTATGATTAACAAATTTGCAAACAAGGTTGATGCAATGGCTGGAGGTGAAGGCAATGCAGAACTTCGTTTCAAGGATTTGTTCAGTGAAGTGTTTACAAAGCATGGCTCTGAAGAAGCAGAGGAATTGTTTATATGTGGAACATCAAAAACAACACCTGAGGAAACTAGCATTTCAGATGAATGGCCTAAACCATGGCTTTTTTCAAGGGTGTTTTTGGGATTATTAGTGGCTTACGGTCTTCTTTACGCTCTGCTAATGGTCTTTGAAAATATTCTTGCCATACCCGGAATTATTTTCATGGGGTCAATAGCAGCACCATTTTCGGTATTGGTTTTCTTTTTTGAAATTAATGCACCACGTAATATAAGCATCTTCCAGACAGTATCTATTTTTTTGATTGGCGGTTGTTTATCACTGATTATAACAATGTGTTTATACATGTATGTAGATACTGGCTCAATGAGCATCGTTTCAGCGATACTTATAGGTGTTATCGAGGAAATTGGAAAGATAGTTACGACTGCAATTTTCATAAAACGTTTAAATAGATGCAAATATATATTTAATGGGATGCTAATTGGTGCTGCAGTTGGTGCTGGATTTGCAGCATTTGAATCTGCTGGGTATGCTTTTGAGGTTCTGTTAGGGGCTCAGCTTTTTAAGGAAATGACAGATGTTATATTGCTTAGAGGAATTCTTTCTCCAGGTGGACATGTGGCATGGGCTGCTATTGAGGGAGCTGCAATAATTATCAGTCTAAATGGAGCAGAATTTAGTTGGAATGCTTTATTCGATAAGCACTTTTTGTCGCTGTCGATTATTTGTGTTGTTCTTCATGCAATTTGGGATATGCCCATTTTTATTGGAGGGATATTAGTTTATGGAAAGTTGGCTGCGCTAGTTGTGGTAGCGTGGATTACACTTATTGTTCTTATCAATAGAGGGCTTAAGCAAATTAATAAAGGTATTGCTGAGGCATAAGTACATTTTTTAGCATGTTGGTTTGGGAAATGAACCAATAATTCATCGATGTGAATGGAGAACTGTTATGAAATGTCCAAAGTGTAACAAGGAATTACCTGATGGGGTAAAGTTTTGCGCACGTTGCGGAGCGGCGTTAGATGCAGAACAGATAGAAAAAGAAGCTGTAAATTCTGTCGGTAGTGCTAGTAAAAAATCAGAAACTCCAGTTGAGAAAAAGAAGGATTCAAAGAAGAAAAAGGGCAAGCCTATTTTTTTGATTGTCATTGTAGTATTGATCTGTGCTTACTTTGGAGCAAAGTTTTATATAAAAAAGGCATCAGATGACTATTACACTGATCTTGGAAATATTTATCGTATGCTTACAGATACTAATTCGAGCAACGATCAAGATGCGGAGAATCGATATAAAGAGCTTGGAGAACCAAAGAAGTATTATTCAGCAGAGGTAAAGGACTTTTATGGCTCGATATTAGAAATTTTGACAGAGAGTTATAACACAAAAACATATCTGCATGAGGATATTCTTGAGGGTGTATATAAGATATTTGATGGCCCTACAAACCCGAAACAAGCTGATATTATTGAGAGAATTAGTAAAATTGAAGGTATAACAGGAGTGGAGGCTGTTACAAAGGAGAATGATTCTAACGGCAAGCTAAACGTGCCCGGAGGTTATACCGCTGATATTTTCTTCGCGCATGAAGATGCTAAAAAGGCATATGATGATAAAAAAGATAAAACTGTTGCCGAAGTTGGAACTGTAGGCGGTGGAAGCATAGAAATCTATAAGACATTCAATGATGCTGTAAGAAGGTGCAATTATTTGGATCTCATTAGAATGAGTACAGAGGGACAGAAGGAAGCAATCGTTGGAACTTGTGTTGTCAGGATATCTAATCATATATCCGATTCTGAGCAAGATAAGATTATAGAAGAGATAGCAGTTGTTTTGTCAGGGCTGAATAAGACGGAAGACGATAAGAAAGCATCAAAAAAAGATGAAAATGCAAACAATGAAAAGACGGCTGATACAAAGGCTGATGAGGAATCAAGTGATAAGACTTCGGATGATACTGAGCCAGTAATAGATGATGACCAGTATTTTACACAGGGATGTAGGTTGGTGGAACAGGGCGGAATTTACTATATTTATCCGATATATGCAGGTGAAAATATAACCAGAATAGAGACCTTCCAATATAAAAGCTTTCCCAATGGCAAGGGAATAAAGATAGCAACTAATGCAAAGGTTGGTATAGCAACTAGCGTTGATTTTGTCGAAACTATTTATGGAACGGAGTATCCTCAATTTCAATACGAGTATAAAAAATTCTATGATGTTGTGGATGAATTGCTCAAATCTGGGCACTGGCAAACTATTGATATGGGATATGGCCCGGATACACTTGCCTTCGAAGTAGATGATATGGTGATTATGAATTACCTGTTACTAAATTTTGATTCTGAAGGAGATATTGTTCAGCTGATGGATTTTTATACTGAGTAGAAAAATAGAGAGATGGCAGTTCAAAGCAAAGAGGATTATTCCAAACGGAATAGTCCTTTTTTCTTTGCCCTGCGCAGGACAATAATAAAACATTTTTCACAAGGAGGGTCGTGTATGATCAACAATGAAGTAACTGTAAACAAGGGCATAGAGAATGCCGAGAAACAGCTCCAGCAGGCGAAGAATCGTCTTACGCAGGAGAAGAAAAAAGCGAACGAGGCTCGAAGAAGAATCGAGAACCGACACAAGTATATGATGGGAGGAGTGGTTCACAAATACTTCCCTGAGTGCTACAGCTTTGAAGAGGATGAAATGAACGAGATTCTTAAGGCAGCTCTGGCTACACAGGAGTGCAAGAAAGTGATAAGTGATATCAAGTTCAGAGCCGCACATCCACAGAGCAAAATTGCAGAAGGGGAGGTGACTGGCTGATGAGGAACCGTACCGCCGTAATCCACATTTCTTTTTCACCCAATTTATTGGGTGCGCACAGATATACCATCTTCGATGGTACGTGCGCCCTTCCGGGGGACTCCTGCGGAGGGCATTGTCCATGCCTTGCATGTCCAAAAGGGGAAGCTACACTTCCCCTTCGGCGCAGAAAGAAGCGCCTACCCTATTGTCCGCTCACAGTCCATGATAACGACGAGCTTCGCCGTTATCGTGCCCTGAGAGCTTTGCGTGTGGCAGAAAGGAGGTTAGCTGATGCCAAAGTTCTTGAGCACACGCATATCCGTCGTCAGCCGAGGAGGTGGAAGTAAAGGCGGGGGAGGTGGATCCGCTGTAGATGCTTCGGGTTATATGGATCGTGAGGAACGTGAAAGCGAATATGACGGTCACAAATATCACCCTGATGCAAAAGAGGATTTAGTCCACAAGGAGGTAGATCTGCCAGACAATGCCCCAAGGGAATATCAGGATCCCAATGTGCTCTGGAATGCTGTTGAGATGGTTGAGAAAAATAAGAACGCTCAGCTCTGCAGGATGATGAAAGCATCCCTGCCAAATAACTGGTCATATGAGGTTGCCAAAGAAACTGTCAGGCAGTACGTCATGGATAATTTTGTTTCCAAGGGTATGTGCTGTGAGTGGGCAATCCATGACTCGGTCAATAAGCATGGGCAGAGGAATCTCCATTTTCACTGTCTGATGACTCTTCGAGCCATGGATGAAAATGGCAAATGGCTTCCAAAGCAGCGTAAGATTTATATTCTTGATGAGAACGGGAACAAGATCCGCAGGGGGAAGAATTATCTATGCAAGACAGAACAGGTAACCGATTGGAATGACAAGAGCAAAGCCAAGGAATGGCGAAAGAACTTAAGCGACCTTATCAATAAGACAAACGATGCTCTCAAGATAAATGAAACTTGGGAGCATCGGTCTTTTAAGAAGCTGGGGATAGATGCACTTCCGACCATTCACCTAGGCAGCGAGGCTAATGCTTTGGAGAACAAAGGTATTCACACGGAGCGTGGCGATTACAACCGTAAGGTCATGGAGATGAGAGGACTTGCCAAGTTCATTGATTACACTTCTGTCATGATAGAGAATTACAAGAAAGCTGCCGTTACGAAAGTTGCAGAGGTTAAGAATGAAATTGTTGAGCTTATCGATAGAGTTGTTAAGCGACACAATTTCCTGAAACTGCCACTTGTGAGCGGAGTCTTTCTTGCCAAGGTTTCCAACAGACAGATGTTGCAGGATCCGAACAATATGATTAGCTTTTTGGAGAAAAATGACATCAAGAGTTTTGATGAACTGCACAGCTTCAGCTCTGGGCATCTTGCAGAATATAACAAGCTGGCGGCTGAGTTCTCAGGATATGGCAGCCAGATCAAGACACTTATGGCTAAGATTGATGCGTATGACCGTTTCAAACCTTTTCTTGATGTTTTCAGAAAGAGCGAGAGCTTGAAGGGACTTGCCAAGTGGAAGTACGACAAGGAAAACAGGGTAATGCTTGAAGCATATCCTGAACAGCTTAAGGCATTCCGAAAGGTTGTTCCCAAAGGCGAGAAGATAGATCCCAAAAAGTGGAACGATGAAATGGCAGCTCTTTTTGACAAGAGAGAGGACATGGAAGGTCTGCTTCAGAAAGAAGTAGGGGATCTTGCCTGCGTTGAAGTTATTGACTTTAACAAGAAAAATGAGGAACGTGAACACAGTAATGATGTTCATGCCAAGGAGAAATCCAAGGAACGAGAACGGACACCGTCAAGAAAAAGCCATCAGGCTGAAAGGTAATCTGGAGGACTTGAGGTCGCAAATTGCGACCTCAAAATCCACCTATAAAGTTTGCATTAAATCGCCTCTTTGCTAATTGTAAGGCTTGTGGTAGAGTGATATTATTAACTTGAAGGAGTATGTATGGGGAAGAAAGACAAAGAGACAGAAATCTCAAGAACTGAGCTTAGTGCTCAGATAAATGCCGAACTTGAAAAGGCGATAGATGATTTAACTCTATTTGACGATGATCTGATGAGCAAGGTCTTCGATGGAAACATTGAAGCTGCTGAACTTCTTTTGAAGATAGTCCTTGAAAGAGATGACATCAAAGTTAAACGTGTAAAGGGACAGGTGGAGCTTAAAAGCGCATATCCTGGTGGCAGAAACATCAGACTTGATATTGTTGCAGTTGATGAGAAAGGTGTTCAGTTTGATGTTGAGGTTCAGAGGAATACCAAAGGCTCACATATAAAGAGAGCAAGATATCATCAGAGCATGATCGACTCAAGACTTTTAAAGAAAAAGCAGGAGTTCAAATCCATCAAAGATACTTATGTTATCTTCATTTGCCAGCATGATAAGTTTAAGGCAAATAAGCCGATATATCATGTAGACAAGACTGTTAGAGAAACAGGGGAGGCATTCGATGATGGTGCCCATATTATTTACGTGAACGGTAAATATCGTGGGAAGGACGATTTTGGTAAACTGGCACATGACTTTAATTGCAAGAAAGCTGATAATATTTATTTTAAGCCTCTTGCTGATGGAGTTAGGCATTTCAAAGAAACAGAGGAAGGACGTGATGCTATGTGTGAATCATTTACAAAGTTAGCTGATAAGGTTGCAGATGAAAGAGCCGAGCAGACAACAATAAACAATATTAAGCTTATGATGAAGAATATGAAGTGCAGTCTTGAAGATGCACTGAATGCTCTTGAGATTAAGGGCAAAGAACGCGCAATCATAGCAAAGCAGCTTCAGAAGTAACAAGTTAATATCGAAATATGCACATGAAGCAGTAGATCAGATAAATGGTCTGCTGCTTTTTTATGTGCCGATATAACGATAAACCGATAACAATAATAGATTCTATTGTATTTGTTTCAAAGGAGGTATTCCCATGTGTAAGACGAGTTTTAAAGTGGTTGTTTTTTATGATGGCACGAGGAGTGCCAAGGAAGTGCTTAATGATGCAATTGCGTCAAAAGTCAGAAGAAAAATCGATAATGATATAGAGATTCCAGAGGGAAAGGAATATAATCAGGGTAGTACTCAGGAAAAATATCCGAGCCTATCTGGATTATGCGGGTAATTGAGTATGAGAATGTCAAATGAACAGATGGAGGAACTCCTTGCTCCCACGTATAGAGTCGGAGTGTATTGCAGGCTATCCAAAGAGGATGATGATATCCGTGAAGGAGAGAGCCAAAGCATTTCACACCAGCGTGAGATCATAGAGGGGTTCTGCAAAAAGAAAGGATGGAGAGTAGAGGACGTTTATGTTGATGATGGGTACTCTGGAACAACTTCCAACAGACCATCATTGCAGAGGCTGATGAATGACATTGAGGAAAAGAGAATAAATGTCGTAGTCACCAAGGACTACAGCCGTTTAGGAAGAGACAATCTTTTCACAGAGCAGCTCCGTGAGATATGGTTTCCAAAGCATAATTGCAGATATGTGGCGATCAATGACAACATCGATACCATGTATGAGGATGAATATGCTCCCTTTAAGGCAGTAATCAACTCACAGTATTCCAAGGACATTTCCAAGAAGGTACACTCATCATATCTTAATCAGGCTGAAAAGGGCAGATATACAGGAGTTGTGCCACCCTTTGGATATCTTAAAGATCCAGAGGACACCTATCATCTTGTGGTTGATGAAGAGACAGCGCCTTATGTCAGGCAGATATTTGATTGGGCGCTTGATGGTCATGGGACAGCTTTTATCAAAAGGCATCTTGAAGAGAACAGAGTGCCTTGTCCTACGTGGTGGAACAGAAAGCGTGGTTTCCGCAATCATTTCACAAAATGGGAGATTCAGGATCCTGAGAATGGCAAATATGTCTGGGATGACTCGGTAATTGCCGATATGCTTATAAATCCTGTTTACTATGGTGCAGTAGCATCACAGAAAAAGAATTATAAGTTCAAAGTTGGGGTAATTAACGAGAAAAAACCAGAGGAATGGATTGTTGTAGAGAACACCCACGAGCCTTTAGTTGATCAGGATTCTTTTGACATCATCCAGCAGAAGATCGAGTCAAGAAAGTGTAGCCGTGGTGATGGGACGTATTCCCTGTTTGCAGGACTTATCAAGTGTGGAGAGTGCGGAAAAGCTCTTACGATACGCAAGACCAATGCCAAAAATCCACAAGATATTTACGCTTGTGTGACCTACAATAGGCATGGCAAGCACCATTGCACACAGCACCGTGTAGAGTTTGATATGCTCTACGATATCGTGTTTGATGAGATCAAAAGACTTGCCAAGCAGACTGTTGATGCTGAGGAAGTGGCGAGAAGCCTTGCTGATGCTTATGAGCAGGAGCGTGAGAACCAAAAAGAGCTTCTGGAGCGAAACATTGCAAAGGCAAAAAGTCGTATTGAGACTTTGGACCGCATGACATCCAAGCTCTATGAGGATCTTCTTTCAGGGAGAATCACAGAGAATATCTTTGAATCAATGATCGAGAAAACCAAGACAGAAGCTGATGATCTCGAAAAGCAGATTGCAGAAGATGAAAAACGTCTTTCTAAGAATGACAGCGAAAGCGGTAATGCCAGGAAATGGATAGACCTTATCAAGGACTATGCGGATATTACAGAGCTTGATGCTGATACTCTCAATCGTCTTATCAACAAAATCATTGTTCACGAAGAAATAACAGAGGACGGAGACAGGAACATCTCAATGGAGATACACTATAACTTTCGTCCTACAGATGAATCCAAGACTTATAATCTATCAGACATGGCTACAGCCAATTCTGTGGCAAAGGCTATGTGATCATGAATTCTATATGACTTCTACGTAGGGAGTAGCTATTATTCTACCTACTTCCTACACCTTAAAAATATCCATCAAATTAGGTATAACACATGTTATACTTGAAGGATATAATAGTCCTATGATTTTTTGTTATAATCGCAAAAAGTCGTAGGACTTTTTGCGCTATACTTGCAAAAGTCATAGAACTTTTTGTATAATTATGTCAAAGAGGATAGGAGTTGTAAAAAATATGTATAGAGAGATAATAAACGATTTAAAAAAATGGAAAGATAAGCCTCGCAGAAAACCTTTAATTCTTACAGGTGTGCGTCAGTGCGGAAAAACCTATATTGTAGATGAGTTTGCTCGAAGCGATTTTGAAAGCTATGTATATGTAAACTTTGAATCAGAGGAAACACTTTCAGCTATTTTTGATTATGATTTTGATGTTAATAGAATCATAAAAGAGTTAGAAAGACATTTTTCTGCAAAAATCACTCCTGGTAAAACTCTATTATTCTTTGATGAAATTCAGGAATGTACTAGAGCAATTACTTCTCTTAAATACTTTTGTGAAAACATGAGAGACTTGCATATAGTATGCGCTGGTTCATTACTCGGTGTTGCCTTGAAGAAAAAACAGATTTCTTTCCCAGTGGGAAAAGTAAATCGTCTTCAACTATATCCAATGAGTTTTAAAGAGTTTATTATCGCAAATGCTAGAGAAGATTTAATTGAAGTATTTAAGGATTGGCCAACAGACCGTGAGATTCCTAAATTATACTCAACTCCTATGGAAGAACTTTTAAAGGCTTATTATATAGTAGGTGGAATGCCTGAAGTTGTAAAAACATGGGTTGAAACTCAGGATTATGATGAAGTCACAGAAGTACAAAATGAAATCTTAGACGATTATGCAGATGATTTTTCGAAGCATGCACCACTAACAGAAGTACCTAAAATAAGATGGATCTGGGATTCTGTGCCAGTACAACTTGCAAAAGAGAATAATAAATTTGTTTTCTCCCATGTTAAAGAAGGAAAACGTTCATCAGAATTAGAAGATGCATTGCAGTGGCTTGTAGATGCAGGCCTTCTTATAAAAACCGAGTTAGTAGAAAAACCCGAATTACCTTTAGATGGGGTGGCAGACAAGACCTATTTTAAGGTTTATTTGTCTGATATTGGACTTTTACGAGCAAAGTCAAAGATTTCTGTAAATACGATTTTAGCAGAATCTGACCTTTATGTTAGATATAAAGGAGCCTTCGCAGAGAACTATGTTTTAAATGAATTAAAAACGCTAGAAAAGCAACCATTCTTCTGGCGTTCTGGCAACACTGCTGAAGTTGATTTCATTTACGAAGAAGAAGGAGAACTTATTCCTGTTGAAGTAAAAGCTGCCGATAATACTCAAGCCAAAAGCTATAAACAGTTTTGTAAGAAATATAGCCCAAAGAAAGGGCTGAAGCTTTCTCGAAAAAATATTGCTGAAAATCTTTGCGAAAGTACAACAACCTACAATATTCCACTATATTTAGAATGGAATATCGATGAATATGTATAATAACACTTTGGACCAGTATCATGATAGTACTGGTCTATCATCCCCAGGGTAGAGAATTCCATAAAAATATGCTAATATATTAAAGGCTATGCATACAAATAGCTTATAAGCTTTAGAAGGAGATATATAAAATGAAACTAGGAATTGTTATATGAAGTCCTATTTCATGTATCTCCATAAAGAACCATAAAACTCTATGAAACCGCATATTTACTGGGTTCGTGGTAATTTGTTCTCACATGTAACTTGTTATAAATTATTATAATTTATAGAAAAATGGTACTCGGTATGGTACTCGATATTCGGAAGACCAAGAAAAAATATCAATATTATTTCATTTGTAACAAGCTATATTGAGACCCAGATTAGCAGATAGATTACACAGCATCGGATAGTCAAATGTCCGGTGCTGTTTTTTAATGCCAAGCTTCTATTAGCCAAAAACGAAAAAAAATTGAAAATGGCTAATAGACATGATAGAATAATCTCATCAAACAGAATGAGAGAAATGGATACTATGAGGCTCATCCCAAGAAATTCCTATATGGAGAAAATAATCAATGTAATAGGAACTCCGGATATAAAAGTCATTACCGGTGTAAGACGATGCGGAAAGTCAAAACTTTTGGAATCATTTAAAAAATATATAGATGAAAATATACAAGATGCAAATATAATCCATATCAATTTTAACCTGCCGGAGTTTGAAGAACTGCTCACTTTTCGAGCGCTGTATGAACATATAAACTCTTTGTATAAAGAGAATATGCAGAACTTTGTTTTGATAGATGAAGTTCAAATGTGTGAGGATTTTGAAAAGACCATCAATGGACTGCATGCATCCGAAAAGTATGATATATATATAACCGGTTCAAATGCTTTTTTGCTTAGTTCAGATCTTGCCACACTTTTTACCGGACGAACATTTGAAATAAAAGTTTTTCCATTTTCATTCAAGGAATATGTCAGGTATTTTGATTTGAGCGACAGATATGAGGCCTTATCATCATATATTAAAGAAGGTGGAATGGCAGGCTCTTATCTATATAAAGATCCGGAAGCAAAGTATGATTACATTGCAGATGTATTTGACACTCTGATTGTAAGGGATATCAGACAGAAATATAAAATAAGAAATACTCAGTTGATGGACAGAATTGTAGATTTTCTTATGGATAACATTTCAAATCTTTCATCGGCCAGGAATATTACAAATGTCCTTGGCAGCATGAATGAGAAAATCCACCATACAACGGTTGGTTCGTACATACAATACCTATGCAATGCATTTGCATTTTATAAAATCCGTAGATACGATATCAAAGGGAAAAAATATTTATCAAGTAATGATAAGTATTATCTCAGTGATCATACATTTCGGTACGCCAAGCTCGGCACAAGAAATATGGATTATGGAAGAATCCTTGAGAATATTGTGGCTATAGAACTTCTTCGCAGAGGGTATGAGGTTTATGTCGGGGTATTATATAAAAAAGAGATAGATTTTGTGGCGATAAAACGTAGCGAAAAAATCTATATTCAAGTATCCGATAACATAAGCGATGATAAGACTTTTGAGAGAGAAGTTTCACCACTTTTGCAGATAAAAGATGCATATCCTAAAATGCTTATCGCACGTACAAGAAATGATGAATACCAATACGAAGGTATAAAAATTGTCGATTTAGCTGGTTGGCTGTTAGAGGCATGAATTAGCCAAAAGCAGAAAAATATTAAAAATGGCTAATAGATATAAGGTCCCGAATTTAAATGTAAAATATTTCTTATGCTTACCAAAATGCATCAGGGTGCTACTTTTGATGAAGTCATCGCCGATATCTCTGACGGAATGTACAGTGATACAGATGATACAGTTCCGGCAGGCTCTGTGCTTTTTGACGATTTTGATTCTGTGGAGAAAACACCGCTGACAAAGGGTTTGATAGCTGATTGCGAAGTCTACAGGATAGTCGATCAGAACACTTTCGTTGCTTCAACGGTCAAAAATGAAGACATGAGGGACGGAGGAACTTCATACACCAGAAGGGACGGAATTGAATCTGTTTTGAAGGAGTTTACTAAGAAACGGTAGAATGGAGGAAGTAGGGATATGATTTTTCATCAGTCTATGGTTAAAATTATTGCAGGGATACTGGCAATTATAGGTCTGTGCGTTGGTGTGAATGTCACCTTTTTTCAGACACGGGGTTTTGCGGAAACAACAGCCGTGATTACAGACCTTACAGAGGAAGGGAGCGGCGATGATACAACCTATCGGCCCACTGTGGAGTATGAGGTTGACGGCGAAACTTATATCGTTAAGCTTGATAATTCCGTTAAAGCCGATAGTGTAGGCAATACGATCACTGTTTTATACGATCCGTCAAACCCGGAGCTTGCCTATGGCAAAAACGGGATGGGCATTTATCTGCTGATCGTCTGCCCGCTTATTCTGGCATTTGTTTTAATCTCTATTTTTAAGGGAAGAAGGGAAAGGCAGGAGAACAAGGATCGTCAGGAATTAAGTGGATATACAGGTTATGCTCCGCATGTTGCGGGAGGGGAAAGAGAACTCTATTTCCTTACCGATCTTGGCACCCCCAAGGCGGGTCACCGAATTGAAGATGAAAACAGAAGAGTGCTTTATGAGGCAAAAATGACAAAATTCGGTGTGGCTGTTGACTATAAATTTGAGTTCATAGACCATGAACATGGAAAGACTGTTCCACATCTCGTAGGACAGGTGCTTGAGAGCACTTGGGGTACTCTTCTTGCCGATGTTCATGATACATTTGAATTTGACGGCGTGGATATATGGAAGCATTTGAAGCAAAACGGCATAAGTGTCGAGTCATCTGTCACAGCGGGTGAGGGTGCGCTTGCAGGAATGGAATATCGCATTTTGCGGGACGGAGAAGAAATTGCACGCGCTGTGCAGACAAGTCAGTTCCCCCATGAGGAAGATACAGAAGCACATAAAGTGGAAGGCAAGATACCTATTCGGGGATTTTATCGTATTTGGACGACAGAGGTATATCTTGACCTGCTGTTTGTTACTCTTATGGCCTTCGCCAGAAGCGGAGCCGGTGATGACAAGGGCGGCACCTACGGAGCTATACTTGGAACACTTGATAAAATGAAAAATCATGAAGGAAATATATGATAAGAGGAGAATATGGATAAGATGAACAAATTTGTTAATTTTATGAGGGATTATGTCTTTGCAAGGTCTGTTATTCCCATCGGAATTATAGTGATCGCAATCGGTATCTATGCAAGTACTATTTATGGTGACAGGAAGGACTATCCAAGGTGTGAGGCAACAGTTACAGATTCCGAACTTTTAAGTGGAAGTTATGATTCGGAGGATAATACTGATAGCAGAGTATATAGGAATTATATCAAGTACACCGTTGACGGACAGGAATATGAAGGGTCAATTGACAGCGGAGATAATATTGAAGATAGGTTCCACGGTTACGGTTGACTATAATCCCGATGATCCGACGGATGTGGGGGCATGGACCGGTCTGTGGCTTCCCATACTGCTGATATCACTTGGCGCGGCGGCAGTTATAGCTGGATGCGTCAGTATCGTTATTGTCAAAAGGAACGGTTTTTTTTGACATGTGAAAAATACGGATCTCCTGATGTATTAGGGATAGGAGATGAGATTTGGAAAAGTAATGAAAGACGGCAAAACATATACTTGGTCATGCAGGATGTGAACCACCAGCTTTTCACCGACAGCGTTCTTGAGGAGGTGATGATATCTCAGGAGAGGGAAGATAAAGATACGGCGCTAAAGATATTAGAGTCTCTTGACCTGTTGGAATATGCACAGAGACATCCGCTTTCTTTATCCGGTGGACAAAAACAGAGAGTGTCTATCGCATAGTTGAGATGCATGCGCTTAGTGCCTAAGTGATTTGTTTTCCATACAGTATGTCAACAATGTGGTATAAAACTTGATGCGAAATTCATCTCCGTGGTACTCGATGTGGTACTCGGTCAAAACCATGAATCGCGGAAAGCCCGTAAAATAAAGAAAACTCAAGGGAGATTATATTATTATGAAACTAGGAATCGTTATTTGAAGGCCTTTTTCATATATCTCCATATAAAACATTAAATCTATTCAAAACCGCATAAATACTTCATTTGCGGAAATTCCAACTCTGATATAACTTGATAAAGATTCATATATTTTATAAAAAAATGGCACTCGTGTGGCACTTGGTGGCACTCGATATGGCACTCGATGGCACTCGTTTTTGGGTAGTCCTATGAGGGAATACTTCATGCCATTTTTGGTAACTTTCTAGTTTAAAAGTCCCAAATTAGCATTTAACAAATCAATTTTGTAAAAATGGTATTTGTACCTGACTGGAAATATAACGAATCCATGCTGTTGCTTGGTTTAAATTACGTACGATAGTAGCAATAAACATGGTAAAAACGTACATAAACTTAACTTGACAAGACAACTCTATGATGATAAGTTAAAAATATGTATAGAAATGCTATGTAATAGAGTAAAATCAGACAAATAATTAACATCATGGAGCGAGTATATGAACTTATATTATGAACTGTTACAATATCCAATTTTTTCCATGAAAGAAGTTAATGGCCTGTATTCAAGTGAACGGACAGCAAGGATGGCATTAGGAAAGCTTCTGAAGGAAAATATGGTGCTAAAAATTCGAAATGGGTTATATACGTGTCTTAGCGGTGAAAATGGCGGACCAGTGGCTAACAGATTTCAAATTGCCAGTGCTATCACGCCATCTTCATATGTATCACATCATACAGCATTTGAATATTATGGAACTGCCGATCAGGTTTTCTATGAGGTTTATGTTGGCTCAGAGACACGTTTTCACGACTTTGAATTTGATGGGTACACTTATCATTATGTAAAAGAACAGATGAAAGAAGGTATAGTTTTTCCGGAATTTGGCGGCGGCGTGAGGATTACAGATAAGGAGCGGACGATAACGGACTCCATAAAGGATATGAATCTCATTGCCGGGCTGGAAGAGGTGCTTTCATGTCTCGTGTCCGTGAACAGTATTGATGAAACAAAAATGTTAAATTATCTGGCCTTATATGACAATGCCTTTTTATATCAGAAGACAGGTTTTATCTTTAGTGAATATCAGAGGGAACTGGGCATAAGCGATGATTTTATAAAGATGTGTAAGGATAGGAGCGGAGATTCAAAACGATATTTGACAACTGGAATAAATGAGCCTGCTTATTCCGGTGAATGGAAGTTGGTCTATCCAAAGAATATTAAGAGAATGAAAAACGGAGGGCTAGAAGATGCCGCAATTTAATAGAAGAGAGCTTGATGTAAGAGCTCGGGAATATGGCTTTAATAGCGATACCTTTGAGAAGGTTCTTCGATTGAGGACAATTCTTGATTTCTTAAATACGCATGAATATATGCGTGAACATTTGTTGCTTAAGGGCGGAACGGCAATAAATCTGACTGTTTTTAACCTTCCAAGATTGTCGGTTGATATAGATTTGGATTTTGTTCCAAATCTGACAAGAGAAGAAACGGTGAATGAAAGAGAACGACTTACGGAGATCCTGAAGGGATTTATGTCGGAGCAAGGATATTCCCTCTCTGAGGCATCAAGATTCAGTCACAGCCTGGACGCATTCCATTATAATTATGTGAATGCAGCTGGTAATAGAGATATGATCAAGATAGAGATCAACTATTCACTGAGAACGCACGTGCTATTGCCAGAGGACAGGGCATTAGTGACTGATGCTTTCGGAGAACCGATAAAGGTCAGGACGGTCGCTGCAATGGAAATTTTTGCGGCAAAAACCAATGCTCTGATAAGTAGAGCGGCTGCAAGAGATCTGTATGACTTCTGTAATATGGCTGATATTAATCTGTTTGCAGGAGAGGAAGACTTGTTTAGAAAATGCATTATTTTCTATGCAACAATCTCGGCAAAAGAAGTGAACAAAACCTTTGATACATCAGCCATAGACAGTCTTGTCTTTTCAAAAATAAAATCAGATTTGTTCCCGGTTCTGGCTGTGAAGGATAAATTTGACCTGAAAGGAAAGAAGCAACAAGCAAAGGAGTATATAGCATCGCTTATGAAGCCGACAGCTCAGGAAATGGAATATATGGAAAGGTTTATAGCAAAGGAGTACAAGCCGGAACTGCTTTTTGAAGATACAGAGATTGTTGAGCGCTTACGGAATCATCCGATGGCACTATGGAAATGTAAATGATTTGTCACTACACGTTTTTACAAATCCGTCCTGACATGGTAATATATATTCGCTGTGTCAGGGCTGTTTTTATGTCGTAATACATAAATGGTACTCGTCGTGGCACTCGGTCAAACAAGCTGAGATAACAAATGGCTTAAATAAAGCATTTTAAAAAGGAGATACATAAAAAATGAAACTAGGAATCGCTCCGAGTTTGGTATTTTGATAAATCTCCTTATAAGCGTATAAAAACTCTTAAAACCGCATGACATAAGGCTTTGCAGAAAATTCTATTCCTATAAATCTTGATATAGATTCATAAAAATCATAAAAAAATGGCACTCCTGTGGCACTCGATGGCACCCATGGGAGTGTTGTCGGAACTTTATTAATTATTCCCGAATCAGCAAAATTGAATATGCAGAAAAACGCTAAGTCGTAAGCTGTTTTATGCTGATGGACAAAACTATAGTCATCAGCATACTTTACATTGGTGTATATATAGTGTAAAATGTGTACACCAATGCAAGGTTTGTTTGAGGTGACATATATGACTAAGTTTGAAGAGATTGATAAATTATTAGAACAAAATGATGGATACTTGTTTTCAAAAGATGTAGAGAAAGCCGGAATCTCCAGAACGTATTTGGCTAGCTATGTTAAGGAAAGAGGACTGGAGAAAGTATCAAAAGGAATCTATATTTCGCCGGACACATGGGAGGATGAACTGTACATTCTCCAACTTCGTTATCCAAAAGTTATTTTCTCCGGAGAAACTGCGCTGTATCTTCATGAAATGATTGATAGAGAATACTCACAGATTACTGTGACGGTCCCACCAAGATTTAATCGAACCAGATTATTGTCTGAAGGGGTTGTGATTCGGCAGGAACAGGAGACCAGTTATAATCTTGGAATCACAGAATTACAAACAAATTTTGGAAACACAGTTAGGGTCTATGATGTGGAAAAGACGGTCTGTGATCTTGTAAAACTGAGAGGCAAAATAGAAGTTCAACATTATCAGACTGCAATTAAGTCATATATGAGAAGAAAAGACAAGGACTTAACGCGTTTGCTTAAGTATGCAGAAACCTTAAAAATTCGAGATGAAATCATGAAATACATTGAGGTGATGGTATGATAAAAACTGCTATACAGCTAAAAGCAAAGATAAGAAATATATTTTTGGTGTAGAGGATATTACGTAGATACGGTAGGCAAGAATGCGAAGAAGATACAGGAGTATATTCAGAATCAGCTTAAGGAAGATTTGGAATATGATCAGATGACATTGAAGGAGTATATCGACCCGTTTACGGGTGAGCCGGTATTGCAAAAGAAATAAGGATGAGCCCAGGGGGCTCACTGAGTAAATGACTTTGCGGCTGGCGAACTTTTCGATTGGTCTTTAGACCCAGTGCCGGTAACAAGCCCTTATAGGGCGTGAACAAACCACCGGCTAAGCCGGTGGTTATGATTTGCTTTTTCGCTACAAAAATATAATTATATAGCGAGAAAGTATTGATTTTCTCGCTACTAGATTCTAAAATTGTAGCGAAAGGGGTTGATTACATGGATGAAGAAAATATCCTTGATAAGCTAATTGAAGAACAGAACGGATATATTCGACTAATAGATGCTCAAAATGAAGGAGTATCAAAGTATACTGTTATGGAGTATGTCCGTAAAAATGAAATGGAAAAACTAGCACCTGGTGTATATATTTCGTCTGATGCTTGGGAAGATAGATTGTATTTATTGCAGCTTCGTAACAGGAAAATTGTTTTTTCACATGAGTCCGCTTTGTACATGCATAATCTTTCTGATAGAGAACCTTTTTCGCCGGTCATTACTGTCGGGAGAGGATATAATGCGAAACATCTAAAAGATAAGGGCGTTGTAGTTCATACGGTAAGACCGGAGTGGTTAGAGCTTGGATTAACGCATGCACAGACATTCACTGGAAATACAGTACGAATCTATGACAGAGAACGTTGTATTTGCGATATTATCAAGAATAAAAATAAGATGGATATTCAAGTATTTCAAATGGCTTTGACATCTTATTTTACTGATGGTGATAAAAATATTCATAACCTTATGAAATATTCCGAGATTATGGGGATTTCAGATAAGGTGAGACAATATACAGAGGTATTATTATGATTAAAAGTGCTACAGCCGTAAAGACAAAGATAAAAAAAAGGCAGGTGGAAATAGTGATAAATCCCAGATAATGCTGAGAATATATCTGATGGAACGACTTTTGGAGAGAGTTTCTTTATCAAAGTATAGAGATAACTTTGTGCTAAAGGGCGGCCTTCTAGTGTCTTCGTTAGTTGGCGTGGATATGCGTTCAACTATCTTGATAGGCAATTGTGTTTTTTCTTAGTGCAGATATGCATTTTACACATATAAAGTTTACGTTAAATCGGCTCTTTGCTAATTGTTTTTGGAGGTGGTATGATGATATTATTAATGTGAGGAGTAAGTATGGCTAAGAAAAAGGTTACAGAGGATGAATCCTCTAGAAATGGGCTCAGTGCTCAAATTAACGTTGAGCTTGATAAAGCGATTGATGATTTAACTTTATTTGATGATGACCTTATGAGCAAGGTTTTTGATGGAAATATTGAAGCCACAGAACTTTTATTGCAGATTATCCTTGAGCGTAAGGATGTCAGGGTCGTTAGAGTTAAAGGTCAGGTTGAACTTAAGAGCCCATATCTAGGTGGAAGAAATATCAAGCTTGATATTGATGCTATAGATGGAAATGGTATAGAGTTTGATGTAGAGGTTCAGCGTAATACTAAGGGTTCCAATATTAGACGGCCAAGATTTCATCAAAGCATGATGGATTCAAGGCTATTAAAGAAAAATCAGGAATTTAAGGAACTGAAAGACACTTATGTTATTTTCATTTGTCGGCATGACAAATTTAAGGAAAACAAGCCGATATATCATGTAGATAAGATTATCAGAGAAACAGGCAAGACTTTTGATGATGGAGCTCATATAATTTACGTTAATGGTAAGTATAGGGGCGAAGATGATTTCGGTAAGTTAGCACATGACTTTAATTGCAAGAAGGCAGACAATATTTATTTCAAGCCTCTCGCTGATGGAGTCAGACATTTCAAAGAAACTGAGAAAGGACGTGATGCTATGTGTGAATCATTTACAAAGTTAGCTGATAAAGTTGCTGATGAGCGAGCTGAACAGACAACAATAAATAATATCAAACTAATGATGAAGAACATGAAGTGTTCTTTAGAGGATGCTCTTAATGCTCTTGAAATTAAGGGAAAAGAGCGTGCTATCATAGCAAAGCAGCTCCAAAAGTAAAACTTAATTATAGCTACAAAGTACATCAAAGCAGTGGACTTATGTCAGCTGCTTTTTTCGTGCAATTATTTAAAACGATATAATTCTATTGTTTTTATGGTTGGAGGAAGCTGCTATATGAAATTAGTTTATGTGAAGCTTCGCATAAACCAAAAAAAGCCAAGTGAGCGTGGAAAGACATATAGCGAAAAGCCCATAAAATAAAGGTTTTTAAAGGAGATATAAGATAATATTAAACTAGGAATCGCGCGGCTCCACCATTTTCACGTTTTGTCACGCTAGGTTCCAAAAGCTTATATTTCCTCACTTTTAAAAAATTCTTTTCTTACATATCGTCACGTAAAATCACGTGAAGTGGTTTTAAATGGCACATGAATGGCAAAAAAATGGCACATATTAATCAATTTGGAAACGTTTCATGCCAAATATAATAGGTAAACCTAGGAGGGGTAGTCACACCCAGTTTTTTTACATAGGACTGTTATTTCGAAAGAGATAGCTGTTCTTTTTTTATCAGCACTTTTGAATTGTGTATTTCTTACTGGATGAGGATTCTGTATAATTGAAGACAGCGAAAATCGTTAAGGAAAGAATCGAAGATGATGCAAACGAAAAAGCAGCATTAAAATTTTCAATAACTGCCCTTTCGTTTGCATCTATTTCGATTTTTCCTGGTTGAACAAAGCGCGTCCGGGTGGCTGTTATATATGGGATTTCAATATTTCCACTCTTTTGTCGACCAGTATATCATATGTTGTGAAAAATGGATATCAAATGTGCAGAAATCCATTTTTATGCAACACAAATAAGCCTCCCTTTAGGAAGCTTTCTGAGATATTCAGTTGTAGCCCTTCAACATAGCATATGAGGAGTCGGAACAGTTAAGAACTCCTCTGCTGGCAGGGGTATTATCTTTCCACCACAGGAAGAACATTTACAAACATCTTTGTTATAAAGTAACTTGATAATGGTCGGTGCATCAAGCCCCTTAAGTCTTGATATGTATTGCTTGCAGCCCAAAAGATTGCGGCATAGAGTAATCTTCTTGCTTTTATTGTGGGACGACAGCAATCCATAATGTCGTATCCGAACGAAACGTTTTGGAGGAACATGCATAAGGAATCTTCGGATGAATTCCTCTCCTGAAAGCGTAAGTTCTTTCCACTGACCATGATTTTTGTAATCTTTAACTGTAAATGTAACCGTGGAGTCTGTCATGCTTTTAATACGGTAATTGCTTATGGCTATGCGGTGGGTGTATTTTCCAAGATATTTGATCACGGATTCGGCCCCCTTAAAAGGCTTTTTGCAATAAGGGATCCATTCTTTAGCATAGCAGAAATCCAAAAGTTCCTTGAAAACATAATGATTTTTAAACGGCTCCGCTGTGCCATGGAATTCCAGTTTTCCATCCGACCAAAGCTGTTTTAATTCAGCAAGATACTTACCGCGGAATACTTTCGAGATAACCTTGACAGGAATAAAAAATTCTTCTCCGTTATCCTTCCAATGATTTTTGGAATCGAGTCCTCCGCCAAGAACAATGCTATGGATATGGGGATGGAAATTCATCTCACTTCCCCAAGTATGAAGGATACATATATAGCCAATGTTGGCGCCGAGATGCTTTTTATCAGAAGCTAACTCGCTTAAGGTATCGGAGGCGGCATGATACAGAGTATTGTAAAGAAGCTTCTGGTTGCTGTATATGACCGGATTCAGTTCTTTCGGAACAGTAAAAACCACATGGAAATATGGTGCATCCAAAACATCCTCCCTGCGAGCATCTACCCATTTCTCTTTTGGAAACTTCTGACACATTGGGCAGCATCTGTCTCGGCAGGAATTATAATGGATTGAAATGCAACCACAGTCTTCACAAACGCTTATGTTTACTCCAAATGCGCCGGTCTTACAATTTATGATGTGATAGGCAGCTTTTCGCTGGTCGGAGGAAAGTGTATGCCGTTTCTCGTAATCTGGATAAAATCTGTTAAATACATCCTGAATGGTTACAGTACATTCACCACTCATGATTTGCCGCCTTTAGGATCGTCAAAAGGGCTACGGATGCCGAGAAGGGTCTTATTGCTAACATGCAGATACACATCTGTAGAGCGAGGATCCACATGACCAAGAAGGGATTGGATATATTTAATGTCAACACCGCTTTCAAACAGATGACTTGCAAAACTGTGACGGCAGGCGTGGGATGAAACACGGCGAGTTATACCGGCTTTTTTAGCGCTTGCTTTGAAGAATTGGTTAATGCTTCCGATATCAAGGTAACTTCCTGTCCAGGAACTCGGAAAAAGGATACCTCTGGGTTTGCCACATTTAAACCAGTATTCGGTAAGCAGATCAAGATTCTTTTTTGAAAGTATAGTATATCTGTCAATCCTGCCTTTAGCTTCACGGACATGAATGGTCATGTTGGTGCGGGAAATATCATCGTAATACAGATGGATCACCTCTGACACACGAAGTCCTGAAGAATACATGGTAGCAATGATAGCCTTGTGCTTGAGATTGTCAGTTGCATCAATGATAGCGTTAATCTCCTGTGGGGTAAGGACTGTTGGAAGATTCCGCTCACGTTTCATTGCAGGAACTTCTTCGTCATCCCAGGCAATCTTAAGAACTCTCTTATAAAGAAACTTGATGGAAGCGCGATAATGGTTATGCGTTTCAGGGGATATGCCCTCCAGACGTTTCCTGGTAAGGAAGGCGTCTGCCTCCTCAAGGGAAAGTTCAGAGATTTGCTTATTTGTGCAACGCAGGAAATATCCCACATCGTTGCAATAGAGCTGAATTGTTCGTTCACGCAGGTTGCGTTTTTCCGCAGCAAGGCGGATAGAGTTATAAATATCTTCGTACATTGAAAACCTCCTAAATATGCAGTGTTAACGACAACAACTAACTATCAGGAGGAGCATTAGCATCATAATTGTGATTGAATATGACGTTAGGAAATGTTATTCTTTTCATAGGCAGTGGAACTTTCTTGATTCAGTTGTTTTGTTGTGGTGACTAAACTATACCGAATAAAGGAAGATGTTTCCACTGCTTTTTTAGATAAAGTAAAACTGCGCCACAGCCTTGGCAGGCCATCGCGCAGCGATTTTGTTCAATCGGAATTTTTAGAGGCAAATTATATTTCAGGATAATAGGCTTACAAATATATTAACAATCTGCATAATTTCTGCATAAACAGAAATTGGAGATATTTATTATAATTCGGGAAAAGAATTGTTTTCGTTTATGTCGGGGAAACTGGGAATGTCATCGGAGGATGCTGTTAAGTATTTTGATGCAGCGATTGAATTGGAAGGAAGGCTTTCAGGATCAATATATACCACAATGGAGAAGAAAGGTGAAGGATATCTGGATAAGGTAAACAATGAGATGAGCTTTGAGGAACTGGCTGCACTTTCTGTGAAGCTTCCTATAGCAGCCATTATGAGGCGGTCGGATATAAATATGATGGCATATATCTTGTTACTACTCCTGATTATTTTAAAACTCTTGATGAGGTGTACACAGATGACAATTTGGATAGCATCAAGGGAATCTTGCTATTCAATTATTTTTCAAACTATGCAAAATACCTCGATAAAGAAACTTACGATAAAACAAATGAGTTGAATGCCAAGTATCTTGGTACAAGTGGGATATTATCCGATAAAGAGAACGCTTATAATATTGTCACAGATTTACTTCCGGTATCAATGCAGAAAGTATACATTGCAAAGTACGGATCTGAAGAAGACAAAAAGAGAATGGAAGATTTGTGTCAGCAGGTTATCGATACTTATAGAGAGCTGCTTAATGAGAATAGCTGGGCTTCGGATGAAGTTAAGAAAAAAGCCATTGAAAAACTGGATAAGATAGCCATTCATGCCGCTTACCCGGATAAATTCAGAGACACTTCCGATATTGATATTTCTGATTGTTCACTTATTGAAGCTACCAGGCGCATCTGGATGGCTGAGACAAAGCATGATATGAGTTGTTTAGGCCAAAACCTTGATAAGGACATGTGGGCAGAAGGCTTTAATATTTTAACCTGCAATGCCGGGTATGATCCGTCTGCCAACACTATTAGCATGATCATAGGAATGATGGGAGAACCTTTCTATTCAAGTGATATGGACGTGGAAGAGATGTACGCCTCAATTGGAGCATTCTGGGTGGGACATGAAGTGTCACATGCTTTTGATCTGGTGATCCATCAGCCGGAGCATTATTTTGGCAGAAAAGCTCTGACTGAGTATATCCATAATTTGTATTAAGTTATAGCAACCAACAAAGAAAGGGGGAAAAATTATGATTTCAATTATCAGTTTTGTTCTGTGTTTAATCATTATTGGTATTCTTTACAGGAATATGATTGCCTGGAAAGGAGACTATCGGATTTCAAGAGGACAGGCTTTGCTGCCGGTGTTTCTTGGGCTTTTATCTGTGCCGATTTCATTTATTTTCGCTTTAATAATTGGGTGGTGCTTCAGGTCGGTAACCGGGTTTGCTCCTTCAGAGGGACCGGCATTACTTGCCAGTTTCAACCATGCGCTTTTCTCAGCGGCTATGAGTGAAGAGCTCGCAAAACTACTCATTACACTTATTGTATTATGCATTTTCAGGAAAAAATTGAGAAATGTATATGAATATATGCTGATAGCAGGGGCTGTCGGATTCGGATTTACGCTTATAGAAGATTTTGTATATAGTGCAGGGCTTTCAGGTCTTGTGATGAGACTGCCGAATATAACAGCGCATGTGATGCTTGGGCTTGACATGGGAAGGCATCTTGGACTTGCCAGATATAACAAAGTAACAGGCAGTGGGTCTGTAATAAAAGAATATCTTCTTGCATATTTTGTCCCTGTATTCTGTCATGCTGTTTTTGACTTTTTTGCTGCAAACAAGCTAATACATGCCGGGGATGATGTAGAGGTTGTGACAGCAGAAATACAGAGATCTGTACATATTGGGGTTGGTATGGTGTTAATTGCGGTAATTTCGGTATTTATATTTCAGATATACTTATTCAAACGCCTTAAGAAAAACGCATCAAATCTTGTTGCTCTTTCCTTTACAGATGCTGGAAGTACGGAACAGGAGAACACTAATGCTTAAAAAGTATATTGAATTTATGAAAAGATCACCGCTGATAACTGCTGCACTCTGCATAGTATACGTGGTTGTGTGTTTTAAGACGGTACATACAGAGACAAATTTCCAGTTCTTTATAGTAAGGACCATGCTGTGCGGAGCGGTGTGCTTTTTTCTGTACCAGATATCCGGAGATAAGATACTGGCCTCCTGCTATGTTTCTACAGGATATGTCATCAAGAACGCCATTGGATTTTTATTGATGTCCCTTATCATGGGCTCTGTATTGCTGATTTCGAATATAGAAGAAAAGGTACCCCTGAAGGAAAATCCGATATTGGGATTTATCATTATATTTCTTATGTTTATTTCTGTGGGACTTTTTGAGGAACTGGCTTTCAGGGCAGTTATAAACGATGCGATTATCTATAAGTTCAGGGAAAAGAAATATGTCTTTGTTCTGAGTGCAGTGGTTTCTTCACTGGTATTCGGAGCTGTACATGTTTTGGGATTTGATCCCTCATCGCCTGTTGCATGGGGACAGGCGGTCGCCAAAACACTGGAATCAGGCGTTTTTGGTCTGGCCCTCCTTATACTGTATTGGAAGACAAGAAATATCTGGGCCTGCGGCCTGGCTCACGGACTGTTTGATTTTTTTGCAGGTTATACAGAAGGCCTGTTTGTTCCGGTTGGAGATTCGGGTTCATCGTATATTAATACCGGTGAAGATGGCGCGAGAATCCTTATCACATACTTTATAATTGCTGCAATAAATGCAGTTCTGACGTTTATTGTGTGGAAGAAAGTCGGTAAGACTATTGATTTTGAAAAGATCAGACGAGAATGGTAAGGAGAATTGGTTATGGAAAACAAAAAAGTAAGGAAACATTCATTATGTGAAAAAAATGCTGTAATTGCAATGATACTGACAGTTCCTCTGGGTTTATTAACTCAATTGAGCGGCCAGCCACAGGGAGTAGTAAGCGCACTTATTGTCTCCGCTCTGTCCCTGGCTCTTCTGATCATTTATAATAAGTGGTTTTCGCCTGAATTTGATGGCGTGTTTAAGGCTCATGTTCCGGTAAAAGAGATACTTATGGTATCCTCTGCGATGGCAATCCTTATTATCGGATGCATAATCATAAATGCTATATATAGTGGACTTGCTTTCAAACCATCAGTTTCTTTCGTGTGCCTGGCACTAATGGCTGGCATTAGTGAGGAGACCATTTTCAGGGCGATGCTTATTCCTATAGGAATGAGATATCTGAAGGTGAAGAATAGGGCAGTGGCAGCAGTAATTATCTCATCTGTCATCTTCGGACCGCTCCATTTGACAAATATATTCGTAGGAGCAGATCCTGTCATGACTCTGATACAGGCATTCATGGCAACCTGTGGCGGTTTTGTTCTCGCCGGAATATATCTGAGAACCGGCTCGGTAATCCCGGGAATGATTGCTCACGCTGTGTATGATTTTATCAATTTTGTTACAGATCCAACCATCAATGAAAAGGGCGCTGTAGTTTCTGATAGCGGGAATGTTGGTATTTCGTATTATGTGATTATACTGGCGGTTTCGGTGACGCTTCTTGTAGCAGGATGCTATCTTATCAGAAAGACTAAACAGGATACAATAGAGAATATATGGAAGATCAAGTGGAGCAACTGAATTCAATCGGAGAAGTAAAAATGAGGGAAGGTATATAAAGCATCGGAGGAGATAAGACGAATTTCTATGAGAGAAAATGACAAGAGAGTAGTAGACAGATTTACAGAGCTTGCGCTGGTAGACGGTGAATCCTTTAATGAGAGGCTTGTCGCTGATTATCTTATAGCAGAGTTCCAAAAGCTGGGAATAAAGCTTATCGAGGATGATATTGCCGGTAAGATCGGTGGTAACTGTGGGAATCTGTATGGCTTTGCAGAGGAGCGGGGAAAGTATGCAGACTCTGAGCCTATTCTGTTCTGTGCACATATGGACACCGTATCTCCGGGGAACAATAAGAAGATCATATTAAATGACGGCGGAACAATCACAAGCGATCATACGACTGTCCTGGGAGCAGATGACAGGGTTGGCATAGCAGGAATTATCGAGGCGTACACCAGAGTAATCGAGGAAAATCTGGATCATCCGCCAATAGAGTTTCTGTTTACGGTGGCAGAAGAGGTTTACGGCCTTGGAAGCGCGGCTCTTGATTATTCAAGGATTCGCTCCAGGATAGCCTTTGCTCCCGACTGCAGCGGAGAATATGGAGTCTATTCATCCTGCGAGCCGACACTCATTTCATTCGAAGTACATATAAAGGGTAAGGCTTCCCACGCTGGTTATGAGCCTGAAAAGGGAATAAATGCAATAGCAGTAGCAGCTGCTGCAATCAGCAGAATAAAGCAGGGGTGGGCTGATGATCACACCACGCTGAATATCGGAATAATAGAAGGCGGAAGTGTTACCAACGCTGTTCCGGAAAACTGTTTTATAAAAGGTGAGATAAGAAGCGGTGTCCATGAAGATGCACATCGGACAATAGACTTAGTAGAAGGCATTTTTTCAGAAGAAGCGAATAGAGCAGGTGCAGAGCTTTGCATAGATAAAAAAGAAAGAATCACCGTTTACAGGATAGATCCCGAAGCCGCAGAAGGAAGTGCTTTGGATAGATATAAGAGAGCATTAGAGAAACAGGGAAGGAGAGCCGTGGCAAAGAAATCCTTTGGAGGAAGTGATATAAATTCTTTGATAAAACACGGAATGGACGGACTAAATATATACGGTCCCATGCATAACATACATACAACTGAAGAATACACAACTGTCCAGGAAATAGCAGACTTCACAGAACTGATAAAGATACTTATGACACAACCATGAGGAACAATTTAAAGGCTTTTGCGAATATAAGGGGGCAAAAATGAGAAAGAAACTGGTTTTAGCACCGATTATGATGGCGGCTGTCTTGTTGTTTGCAAATATCACTCCCGCGGTGATACAAAATGAGAACCATATATATTACCAGAACAAAGAACTACAGGAATATGTCAGGCAGTATGGAATCGTAATTGAGTCATGGTATCCTTTTGGCGGAAGAGGACATATTGCGGAAAACTTCAGTAATGAAGCGATAGTTAAGATAGCCGATGAGCACGATGTTACATCTGCCCAGGTTATTCTCAGGTGGCACATCCAGGAAGGCTATATAGCGATTCCGGGTTCATCGAATCCTGAACATATTGCAGAGAATTATGATATTTTCGACTTCGAACTGTCTGAAGAAGAAATGAGGGAAATCGAAGCAATAAATGAACAGAGAAGATATGAGAACTGGTAAATATCAGAAACATATATAAGTCTCAGATTGAAAAGGAGTAAATACTATGAAGATACTTGTGCTGAACGGAAGTCCACGGTCTAACGGAAATACCGCAAAAATGATTGATGCATTTCGTGAATCTGCTGAGAAAAACAGTCATCAGGTAGTCTGCTTCAATGTCTGTAAAATGAATATAAAAGGCTGCCTTGCCTGTGAATACTGCCACGGAAAAGGACAGGGCACCTGCGTTCAGAAAGACGATATGCAGGAGATATACAAAGAACTGAAAGACACCCAGATGCTTGTTCTGGCCGCGCCAATCTATTACCATGGCATTTCAGGACAGCTAAAATGTGTGATAGACCGCTTTTACTCGGCACTCTACCCGACGGCACCGAAATCTCTTAAAAAGACTGCAATGTTTCTGAGTTCCGGCGATCCGGAGATGTACGATGGTGCAAAATTCTCCTATGAAGGTGATTTCCTCGGCTATCTTGGCTTGGAGGGCTGCGGTATATTTACAAATCACGATAATGACGTTATGGAAAAAATCAGAAAGATGGCTTTGTCATTATAACTTCAAATTTGTCGACCTAATTGAATATTGAACGTAACATAGAGCAGTTATCTCAAATTGAGATAGCTGCTTTTTATACTTGCTTTGCTAAAGCGCGTTGCACTGTCTTTTCGATACCCAGGGTAGAGAAAAAAATAGAAATGTAGTAATATACAAAAGGCTATGACCAAAAGTGTCATAAATATTGAAAATACAGTAAAATCAATACTTTTAGAAGGAGATATATAGAAAATGAAACTAGGAATCGGCGTCAGTGCCGGATTTCACGTTTCTCTTCAAAAGTTCTCAAACCTTGTTATTTCGGAATTCCCACATATCATAAATTTCACACAAATTCCCATATCTTCACAAAAATTATAAAATATTGGCGTGGCGATGGCGTAAGTACTGGCGTAGTTCGGTAGACTTGGTCAAGATGATAAGTAAGTGATAATAATAGTTATTTTCCAAAATGAGCCTCAGTGCAAACGCACTTATTCTTAAGCGTCTTGATAAATATAAAACAAAACCTCCTAGGTATGTCATTAGATGGATAATTACTTCTGCTATTTGACATGAACTGCGGAGGGTTTGTTTTTTAAGATCTGCTTTTAAAATCTAACCGATTTATTTACCAACTTATTTACCAATTTTAGTTGGTAAATACATTGGTAAAAAGGTTGGTAAATCTATGAGTTATAGGATTAGCCTAACGCGCACGACATAGGAAGTGCGGAAGATGCATAATGAGGAGATTTTAGGTTGTAACTTTATGCGTATCCTGTTACTTACTTTTTAAGTGAAGTATCGGATTATCCGCACATTGTTGGCAATTCGCAGATTTTTGACAGAATGCTGTATTTATGGGGCTTCAGAGTTACGAAGCTTCGTTTCGGAATATCCGTGAAGGGGTAGTTTGAGATCATTATGAAATGAAGTGGTCCAACGAGCGGTCGCCAAGTGGTGGCCAAGGTCGTTGAATTGCTACGGAATGTTGATTTTATAAGGAATGCAGGCTTTTCGAAGCCTCGTAATAAACCAAGATTTGGACAGGGTTGTTTTTTGATTCGCCATAATAAGAACTTGCAAATAAGGATAAATGGCTGTATCATAAAGTTGAAACAAGTGGTTTCGGATTTGTGAGGTAAACCAAATGGTATATGATTATATAATTGAAAATTACAAAAATGGTGAGCCGATTTTTTTGACTGAGTTGCCATGCGATTCAAAGGACTATCTTCGTCAGGAGATGAAGAAGCTTGTGGATGAAGGAAAGTTAGAACGTTTATATAATGGTGTATATTTCTTGTCTTATGTTACGATTCTTGGAACAAAAGGAAAGGTTTCAGTAGATAAGTATATCGAGAAGAAGTATCTTGGGTCAGAAGACAAGGTGGAAGGCTATATAACGGGATTACAGCTTGCAAACAAATATGGATTTACAACGCAGAACCCCTCTTGCTATGAAGTTTGTAGCAATGAGGCATCAACTAAACAGCGTAAGCAGGAGATAGATGGAAATACCATTGTTGTATATAAACCGGTTGCTGAGGTTACATCTAAGAATAAATCTGCATTACAGTTTCTGGATTTAATGTCTATGATTGACAAGTATAGTGAGATTTCCGGGCAGGAATTTACTTCAAAGCTAAAAGATTTTGTTAATTCAATAGGTGTGGATTTTTCGGTTGTAAAAGAATACTTATCATTATATCCGGATAAAGTTTATAGAAATATCTATGAAGGAGGCTTGATGGGTGAGTTGGTATAGAGAATATAAAGAGCAGTGGAAAGAGATTATTGAGACTGTAGCTGCCGAAGAACATCGTACGACTCAGATGGTTGAAAAAGATACTATTCAGTCGATGATTTTGTCTGGTATTTCTCAAAGTGATCTCCCTTTTGTATTTAAGGGAGGAACTAATACCGAGTTTTTCATAATGCCGAGTTTTTGATTTTTCACATGGAAATATGTCTTCTTTCTATGTATTTATCGGCATAAATGCTTATCATGAACCTATCAGTTGAAATAGGAAACTGATAGGTTTTTATTTTTGTTTTCAGAAAGGAGACGCTGCTTATGACAAACACAATCTTAAAACAGGCCGCAGACTGCTTCTATGAGAAAATCTCTCAAAAAAAATATGCTGAGGCCACTCTACGAAACTACCGTCAAAAAATCCATGCTCTTCTACGTTTTTGTGATTCTATGGGGTTTGAATCCTTTAATTATGAAGAAGCAGAGACATATTCTCAATGGCTCAACGAAAGGGTTGAACGAGGTGAGATACAGAACAAATATGCCGGTTTTCTCAAAAGCATTGCTTTGTCCTTTGCTGATTTTAATTCTGTTCCGTCGGATATGCAGGATGATTATACTTTTGTTCCACACAAGACCTTCGTATCTTCGAAAAACACCCTGAATGCAGACAGTCGAAACGTCTACGAGGAGTTTCATCATTACCTCAGTGATATATATGCCCCGGCCAGTTTTCGTGGGTACCTTGTGATTGTTTCACCATTGCTCCATTATCTTGAGGATAATTCCATTCCTCTTAATGAAATCACCCCTCAGATCATTAGAGAATACCTTGTGTTTATTGCTCCTAACCGGCCGAATAGCATGGGGGATGTTGTTTTTGGAATTCGTGTGTTTTTAAGATTCCTAAGCGAACGAGGCTATATAAGCTGGTCAGTAGATATGATGTCATTTCGTATGGCGCCGTCGAGAAAAAAAGTACCTGTTGCGTATTCGGATAGCGAAATTCAACGAATGGTTGAAAGCATTGATACAACACACGATACCGGCAAGCGTGATTATGCGATTATTGTTATGTCACTGTTTACAGGGCTTAGGAGTGTAGATATCAGAAACCTTAAACTCTCAGATATAGACTGGGAAAAGGATTCGATTCATATCATCCAGCATAAGACGAATCGCGAGCTTATTATACCTCTGCTTACGGCCGTTGGAAACGCAACAGTTGACTACATTCTGAACGGCAGACCTGAATCTAAGGAACCTTACGTTTTTTTATCCCACGGCAGAGGGAGTAGAGGAGAACCTATGGGGGCAGGAACTATTATCAACCGAATGCGTATCTATCTGAAAAAATCTGGCATTAAAAAATGCGGTTTTGACGGAAAGGATTTTCATGCGCTCAGAAAAACATTTGCCACTAACCTGCTTGTATCCGGAACGCCACTGGAGTCAGTAGCAAGTGCCCTTGGTGATGCAGGCGTACAGGCCGCTAAACCCTATCTTGCACTGGATGATGATAATCTACGCTTGTGCTGCCCTGAGAAGATGGCACATCCTTGTAGGAAGGAGGGATTAGATGCCTAAGAAAAAGTTCTATGGTTTCCTCAGCAGCTTTGCGGTACAACTCAATGAGTTTATTGAATATAAGCGCAGCCTTGGATATGTGGAAGATTCTTATTTTCACCTAAACAGCTTTGATGAGTTCTGTGCTGACAAGTATCCTGATGCGGATGAACTGACAGCAAATATCGTCACTGAATGGTGCGCTATAAGCGACAAAGGGATCATCAACCGCTGTAGTCAGATACGGGAATTCGCTCGGTATCTTCTTTCAATGGGTAAGCAGGCTTATATGTATCCGGCAACAGCAATCCCCAAAAGGAATGACGGTCTGCCTTATATCATTTCGCAAGCTGAGCAGTCACGTTTCTTTGATGCGACAGACCAGAGGGTTTATTCAAAGAAGTCACCGATTATGGAATACACTGCACCTGTTGTATTTCGTCTTATGCTTGGATGCGGGCTTCGACCCAGAGAGGTTGTATGCCTTTATCGAAGGCATTTTGATTTCAACAACGGAACGATATATATAGAGGATTCCAAAAACCATCGTGACCGACGTATTGCAGTTTCCAGAGATCTGATGGAACTTTGCAGACGTTTTGACTATATAGCGGACGGATTTTTCCCTGAACGTGCGTGTTTTTTCCCTAACAAAGCCGGCAATCCCCTTAGCTATCCATCACTGGTTTATCTTTTCCAGAAGTCTTGGGATCTCTCAGGTAATGACACAGGTGAAGGACGCCCATCCTTATATTCTTTCCGCTTTACCTTTGCTACAGAAACCCTGATGCGCTGGATTGAAGAAGGAAGGGATATAGAAGCTATGATTCCATATCTGAGCGCATATATGGGGCATGTAAAATTTAAGGACACCTACTACTATATCAAACTCCTGCCCGACAGGATTGCAAAGATGAAGTTTATGAGCGTCAATGGTATAATCCCGGAGGTGAATCGAAATGAATGGTGGTAAGAATAATGATTTCTGGACGCTTCTTGGTCAATTCTTTCAGTTGTATCCAAAGCAGCGTAACATAAGCGAGAACACAGTTCTCAACTGGCGTTATACATGGAATATATTTCTGTCATGGCTGTTCAATGTCAAAGGCATCATCCCAGAAAAGCTGGCGATTGACACGGTCACATCTCAAATGTTGATGGAATTTCTTGATGACATGGTCAGAGATAGAAACTGGTCACCGCAAACGAGAAATGAGCGACTTTCCATGATAAGGAGTTTCTACCAGTATGCTGCTTCTGTGGAACCGCTGTATTATAACAAGGTTAAGGAACTGGGTCGGATTAAAAAGGCTAAATGCGTGGATTCATCTGGAGTGATTGACTACATCCCCAAAGAAGCCATGACTGTGTTATTATCAATCCCGGATCCGACGACACGGCTTGGATGCCGTGATATGTTCTATATGTCCCTCGCATATGACATAGCTGCAAGAACAGCAGAAATGACATCCATGAAAGTAAAGGATCTTAATCCGGACAAAAAGGTGGTCACGCTGACTGGAAAGGGGCGAAAGCAAAGGTTGGTGCCTGTATCACCCCAAACTATTGATATGTACAGAAGCTATATCCGTTCTTTCCATACATCATATGATCCAGAGGATTATTTATTTTACACTGTACACAATGGGGTTCATACAAAAATGTCATCGGATACGGTCGCACGCTTCTTAAAAATCCATTCGGAAGAAGCACGGAAGAAATGTACGGAAATGCCTGAAAAAGTCCATCCACATCAGGCTTTCCGCACTTCAAGGGCAATGCACTTGCTTCAGAGTGATGCACCATTGGCAACTGTTGCACTCATCCTTGGGCATTCGGATCCAATCACTACCGTTAAACATTATGCTGCGGCAGATACTGAGATGAAACGAAAGCTGATGGAGCGTGCCTCAAAAGAAATGCTCCCTGATTTTAATGATACGGAAGCTATCTGGAAAAATGACAAGGATATCATTGGAAGATTATATCTTGGCAGAAAGTAGAAGTTGATTTAAAATGGGCTTCAGATTCTGTCGTTGTTAATGCCGAGAATAAAGGCTGGGATTTAACAGATTCCAGCCTTTATGATAAAAATATCGGCATTTATAAAAACTCGGTATTAGTTCCTAAATGCCGATATCGGCATTTAGGAACTTCTTTATCAAAGGCGTATGGACTCATTGATAGGTTTTCAGAAGATATCGATTTGTCTATGAATCGCAAGCCAACTGAAGGTGAAAAAAAGCAGACAAAGAATTTGATTCTGAACTTAGCGGAGAATTTAGGACTGATTTTAACTAATCCAGAGGATATACAATCTCGCCATAGCTACAATAAATATGTGTTCAAGTACGAATCATTTTTTAGTGAAATACCTTTGGAGCTGATTATTGAAACGAGTTTTTATCAGGACGTTTATCCGGCAGAGAATCACGATGTTTATAGCTTTGTGGGAAGATTCTGCGAAAAGAATGGAATTACACTTCCTATTCCATTTGATGAAGCAAAGATAAGTATGCAGGTGCAGTCCTTGGGACGAACACTTATTGATAAGGTATTTGCTGTTTGCGATTATCGTATTCAAAATATGATGGATCGAGATTCGAGACATTTATATGATATTGCGAAGCTGCTTCCTGAGGTTGAGATAACACCTGAATTGGATGCTTTGATTGATAGGGTGCGCGACGATCGTATGAAGTCTAAGAACAATCCATCAGCGCAGCTTGAATATAATATTCCAGATATGCTTAAGGAAATTATTTCAAGTCGATTCTATGAATCAGATTATAACAATATCACGAAAAAGCTTTTATATGAGGATGCGTCATATAATGATGCAATTGAAAAAGGAATAGCACTAGTAGCAGATATGGATATTTTTGAATATAAAAAGTAGAAGCTACTTTGGTCGAGAGAATATAAGAAAGTAACTTTTGGTCCATTGGACCAGAAGTGATGTAAGACAGGAGAAATCCTGTCTTATTTTTTGCGCAAAATTTCTGCAGATTCTGATCATATGTGTCCCATATGTATTTTGAACGGGTGGAAATAAGTAATTTTTCGTAATCGGTTCTGACTCGTTCCAAATAGTAGATGAAGGGATAAAGAAAAAATTATGTAGGTTTAGTAATGGGTGATTTTTCAACCCAAATGTATGTTGAGAGAAAAAATCGGTAAATTTTGCCCTTGATTTAGTAATGGGCGGAAAACCACCCCAAATGTAATGTGAAGGATTTAAGAGAAGTTTTGAAAAGAATTCTTCATTTTTCTAGTAATGAGTCACTTACTTAACCAAATGAATTATGAGTGGAAAGAACAGGAGGTTTAATTAATGAATATTGCAGAAACATTAAAGCATCTTGGAAATCATTGGGAATTATATTGCTTGGTAAAGCGTAAGGAGTTTGAAAGGTTTATCTCAGAAAATATTGAAACCTAAACGGATGCTTGATATCAGCGGATTTCAAGCATGTCAAAAAATGAAACAACATTGTAAAGAGCCCCTGATTAGTGTATAATACATTAGTTGATTTAGGGGCTTCTTTAGCTTAGAAAGGAGCCTTTAATGGGAAAAGATCTCAAAGGAAAGGAGCTTGGAGAAGGAATTGTTCAACGAGCCAATGGTACATACCAAGCGAGATTCGTTGATAAATTCGGTAAAAGAAGACAAAAGAAATCCAAGAAACTACAAGAAGTAAGACAGTGGCTCGCTGATGCTACATATATTGATAAACACAGTGATTTGGATCAGGCTGCGGATATGCTCGTAGATGCTTGGTTTGAATATTGGATAGGAATCAAGAAGCAGACAGTGAGACCTAACACGGTCAGAAACTATTCGGAACGATATGAACGAAATATCAAGAGCGTGATTGGAAACAAACTTCTGACAGACGTTAAACCGGTGCATTGCCAGAAGATTTTTTCTAATATGGCGGAGGAAGGTTATAAGACCACTACCATATATCAGACTAGAATAGCTCTTTATAACATGTTTGAATTTGCAAAGGAGAATGATGTTCTTATCAATAATCCATGCAAGAAATCAGTAAAGAGCGATATGGGAAAGCCGTCTGAGAAGAAAGAAGCTCTTACGATAGATGTTCAGAAGAAGTTTTTAGAAGCTGTGGTTGGTTACAGCTATGAGAATCAGTATCGCTTCGTATTACAGACCGGACTTCGTACAGGAGAGCTTGCGGGACTTAAGTGGAGTGATATCGACTTCAAAAATCGTACTATGAAGATTGAGAGGACGATGGAGTATCGCTATAGCGTGGGTGAATGGAGAGTTGGCCCACCTAAGAGTAAATCTGGTTATCGTACAATTCCGCTTACAGATGAAGTAATCCGCATTCTTGAGAATCAAAAAGCAAAAAACAAGAGTTTAAAGCTCGTTCCGATTGAATGGAGCGATACTGTCTTTCTATGCAGAAAGGGTACACCGGTTAAGAACAGCACTTATGACACTGGCTTGTTTAAGTATTGCGACCGTATAGGCATTCCGAGATTTTCAATGCATGTACTAAGACATACTTTTGCTACCAGATGCATTGAAGGTGGAATGAAACCCAAGACTCTGCAGAAGATTTTAGGTCATTCCAATATCGGAATCACAATGAATCTATACGTACATATTACGGAAGATGAAAAACACAGAGAGATTGATCTCGTGGCTGACGCGTTAAAAGTGATATAAAACTTAATGCGAAATCAAAACAGATGGTGCCCGATGTGGTGCCCGGTCGAAATCGCAAAACGCGGAAAGCCCGTAAAATAAAGACTTTTTAAGGAGATATAAAACATTATGAAATTAGGAATCGTAGGACTTCCGAATGTCGGAAAGAGTACACTTTTTAACTCGCTTACAAATGCAGGAGCACTGGCTGCCAACTATCCGTTTGCAACTATTGATCCGAATGTCGGTATTGTTACAGTTCCGGATGCGAGAGTAAAGCATCTTGGAGAAATGTATCATTCAAAGAAGGTTACACCGGCGGTTATAGAGTTCGTTGATATCGCAGGTCTTGTAAAGGGCGCGTCAAAGGGTGAAGGACTCGGAAACCAGTTCCTTGCAAATATTCGTGAATGTGATGCAATCGTACATGTAGTGCGTTGCTTTGAAGATCCTAATGTTATTCACGTGGATGGAAATATTAATCCGCTTCGGGATATCGAGACTATCAATCTTGAACTTATATTTGCAGATATGGAAGTTATCGACAGAAGAATCGCAAAAGTCGGTAAGGCTGTCAGAATGGACAAGACTTATGCAAAAGAGGCTGCTCTTCTTGATAAGCTTAAAAAGCTCTTAGAGGACGGCAAGATGGCGAAGTCCTATGAGACTGATGATGAAGATGAGATCGCACTTCTTAAAGGATACTCACTTCTTACATCAAAGCCTACAATTTATGCTGCAAATGTAGCGGAGGAAGATCTTGCAAATGACGGCGCAGACAATGAAGGCGTTAAGGCAGTAAGAGAATTTGCAAAGGGCGAAAATTCTGAGGTATTTGTTATCTGTGCAGAAATTGAGGCTGAGATCTCTGAGCTCGATGAGGATGACAAAAAGGCATTTTTAGACGATCTTGGTCTTGAGGAGTCTGGTCTCGACAAGCTCATCAAGGCAAGTTATTCACTTTTGGGACTTATTTCATACCTTACATGTGGTGAGGATGAGTCTAGGGCATGGACGATCACCAGAGGCATGAAGGCTCCTCAGGCAGCGGGAAAGATCCACACAGACTTTGAGAGAGGATTCATCAAGGCTGAAGTTATCGGATATGATACGCTAGTAGAATGCGGAAGCATGACAGCAGCCAAGGAAAAGGGACTTGTCAGAATGGAAGGTAAGGACTATGTCGTTCAGGACGGAGATGTTGTCCTTTTCAGGTTTAACGTATGAATTCAACGGATATTGCTTTCCCGAATCTTGGGATTTATCTTCATGATGTGCCGAAAACCTTTTCGGTATTTGGATTCAGCATTGCTCTTTACGGCTGCATAATCGGAACGGGAATTCTTTTGGGAGTCCTGCTGGCAGCTTATGACAGACGTGACAGGGGCTTAAGTGATGACCCGATATGGGATGTTGCAGCCTGGGCGGTCGTTATATCAATTATCTCTGCCAGAGCTTATTATGTAATATTTGCCTGGGATTATTATAAAGATAATCTGATCAATGTTTTTAATATCCGTCAGGGTGGTCTTGCCATATATGGCGGTGTTATAGGCGCTTTTCTTACAATATATGTATATTGCAGGATAAAAAAGGTATCCTTCCTTGAGCTCTTTGACAGCATAGCATTGGGATTTCCTCTTGGACAGGCAATGGGACGATGGGGAAATTTCTTTAACAGAGAAGCTTTTGGAGGCTGGTCGGAAGGTCCATTTTCCATGAGACTTCCTCTTGCTGCGGTAAGGGATTCGGATATATCTGACGGGATCCGCGCTCATATAACTGCGGGAATGGATTATATACAGGTTCATCCTACTTTTTTATATGAATCTGCATGGAATTTCTGCCTGCTGATATTTCTCTTCATATATAGAAGGCATAAAAAATTCAGCGGAGAAATTTTCTTTCTATACCTCTTTTTCTATGGATTAGGTCGTATATTCATAGAGGGACTTAGAACAGACCAGCTCATAGCACCCGTTATAAATATTCCGATCAGTCAGATAGTTGCAGGTCTTTGCATGATCGCTTCGACTGTATTTATAATATATAAGAAGAAATCAATAAAAAATACGGAAGGATCAAAAGAATAAGAGACTTTTGGTTACTGTTCACAGGCAAACTGCGCACTCCGCTGCGCAGTTATGCCACAATAACTCTGACTGAACACTGGGTTTTGCCCATTGCCGTATGCGCATAATACTTAGCGAAGCAAAGCTGAGCTTAGTATATGCCACACAGAGGGGGCAATCTTAAATGGCAAAACCCGTTACTGGAGCACGCTGAAAGCGTGTGAACAGTAACGACTTTTGATTTTCGCTGTCAAAAATTTTGATTATATAAAAATAGTACAATTTTTTAAAAAATATAAAACGCAAGATGTTGTTTGTATTTTAAGAATACAGCACAATATCTTGCGCTTTTAAATTTCAAAAAACAAAATACAGAATAGACGCGCCTTGGCGAGGTGTTGCGAATCTAAGAATTTTGCGCTAAAATGAACAGGTAAGTGGAGAAAAGTGTCAGATTGTGGTAAAAAGTGGTGAATAATTATGTTCATGGGAGAATATAATCACACAATTGATGCCAAAGGCAGGCTGATTATTCCCGCGAAGTTCCGAGAGGGACTTGGCGATACTTTTATTATCACAAAAGGTCTGGACGGATGTCTTACTGCTTACGATCTTGAAGCTTGGAAAAAGCTTGAGGAAGGACTAAGATCGCTTCCGGGAACTTTGAAAGAGGCCAGAGCTTTAAGCAGATTCTTTCTGGCAGGGGCAACAGAAGCTGAGCTTGATAAGCAGGGCAGAGCTCTTTTGCCGGCACCATTACGTGAACATGCGGGGCTGATAAAAGATGTGGTACTTGTCGGTGTGGGCGACAAGGTGGAGATCTGGAGTGCCGAGAAATGGCAAGCCGTTTCAGCCCCGGAAAATATTGATGATATTGCTGAGAGTCTCAGCAGCATGGGATTCAATTTATGAGTGTGGAATTCAAACACAAATCAGTTCTATTAAATGAAACGATCGACGGACTTAACATTATTCCGAACGGCATATACCTCGACGGAACAGTCGGAGGTGCCGGACATTCGTCGGTTATCGCATCGAGACTTGATGCCTCGGCAGGAGGCAGGCTTATAGGACTCGACCAGGATGAAGTAGCTGTGAAAACGGCGTCTGAACGACTTAAGGCTTTTGATTGTGCGAAGGTCGTCAGATCTAATTATTGCAATTTTCGTGAAATCCTGAATGACCTGGGTGTGGACAGAGTCAATGGGATTCTTTTGGATTTAGGAGTGTCGTCCTATCAGCTGGATACAGCTGATAGGGGATTTTCCTACATGGAGGATGCTCCGTTGGACATGAGGATGGATGACAGAAATCCACTTAGTGCCTATACGATAGTAAATGAGTATTCCGAAAATGAATTATATAGATTAATAAGAGATTATGGAGAGGATAAGTTCGCTAAAAACATCGCAAAGCACATCTGCGCTGCACGACAGGTCAAACCTGTAAGAACAACTCTTGAACTCTCAGAAATTATCAAAGAATCAATTCCAATGAAAATACGAAAAAACGGAGGACATCCTGCTAAACGTACTTTTCAGGCTATAAGGATCGAAGTAAATCATGAACTTGATGTACTTGAAGGGACGTTGGATTCGATGATCGATTCGCTGGCACCGGGTGGAAGATTATGTATAATCACTTTCCATTCATTGGAAGACAGGATCGTTAAAGTCAATTTTAAGAGAAATGAAAATCCATGTACATGTCCTCCGGAATTTCCGGTGTGTGTATGCGGAAAGAAGTCAAAGGGAAAAGTAATAAGCAGAAAGCCTATTCTTCCGTCAGAAGAGGAGATGGAGGAAAATTCAAGATCGAAGAGTGCAAAGCTCAGAATATTTGAAAAGGCTCAGAATTAAAATGAATCTTTAATAAGATTCGGGGAGGGGGAATGATGGCAAGACATCAGCAAAGAAGGAATTCTGCTACAAGAAGAAGTCGCCGCAGCGAAGACCGCTATTATGTGGATGGCAATACAGTCAGAAAAGTTGCGCCAAGAAAAAGCAGACCTTCTAAGAAAATTACCATAAAAGAAGCCGAACCTATCCCGGAGAGACCTAAGCGCCTTTTCAATATGAGTGCGGGATATGTATTGTTCCTGCTTTTGTCACTCTTGATATCGGCAACAGTATGTATTGGATATGTCAGACTCAGATCTGAACTTACAGCTGATCAGAAGGAAATATCGAAACTGGAAAGTACTTATAATGCTCTGAAACAGTCAAATGATGAGGAATATGACCGTATCATGGCATCTGTGGATCTGGAAAGCATAAAGAAAAGGGCTATGACTGAATACGGCATGAAATATCCTAATGAAGATCAGGTTGTGAATATTTCAGGCGCAGACAACGATTATGTTAGACAGTATGGAGACATACCAAAAAAATGAAAAAAATTAAAAAATTCACTTTGAGGATGCAGAGAAAGCTGGTAGTACTGTTTATTTTGGTGCTGGCAGCTTTTATTGCTTTAAGCTACAAGTTGTACACAATTACAAGGGACAAGGGAGATGCTTATAAACGTCAGGTTCTTGCCCAACAGCACAGCGGATCGACTACGCTTCCTTTCAGAAGAGGAGATATTGTTGACAGGAAAGGCAGCAGACTTGCTTATTCTGAAAAAGTCTATAATCTGGTAGTTGATGCGAAACAGATGAATGAGGATGATGGAATCCATCTTGAGCCTACCTATTCAGCGATTAAGGAAAGTTTTCCTGAAGTTGATATTGATGATTTAAGGGATTATGTGACAAAGAATCCCGGATCAAGATACAGGATTTTTGCAAAAAAGCTTTCATATGATGAGGTTGAAAAATTCGAAGATCTTATGAAAAAATCATCGGCAGCTGCAGTATCGGCAGATGAGCCGGTGGGAACGATAAACGGAGTATGGTTTGAAGAAGACTATACAAGAAAATATCCATATGATTCACTTGCCTGTGATGTTGTTGGATTTGTACAGGGAAATAATGTTGGTTTTTACGGACTGGAAGGCTATTATAATGATACCTTGAACGGCATAAATGGCAGAAGCTACAGCTATTTAAATGACGAAGACGTTATGGAGGACAGCATTCAGCCGGCAACAGACGGAAAAACGCTTGTTACGACTCTGGATGTAAATGTACAGTCGATCGTAGAAAAACATATAAAACTTTTTTACGAAAAATACAAGAATAATTATAGAGAAGGTGCGGCTGCAGAGAATATAGGTGTCATCGTTATGAATCCGAATAATGGCGAAGTTTATGCGATGGCAGGATATCCTGTATTTAATCTGAATGACCCGGAGAACATGGATGATGTTGATCTGACACCTTATATGAAATCAGCGTCAGAAAATACAGTGTTGGCGGTTTCATCAAACTCTGCCGCAGAAAGTGCATCAGATGAAACATCAGAAGAAACAGCAGAAGAAAATACTGAAGATACTACAGTTTCAAATGATACTGCGGAGTCTGCAGAGGTAAGTGCTAATCAGACTGAAACTCTGGAAATGGATGATCTTACCAAGGCTAAAAATGCCATATGGAGAAATTTCTGCATATCGGATTCTTATGAGCCTGGTTCGGTAATGAAGCCGTTTACTGTGGCCGGAGCTTTGGATGCAGGAAAAATAACCGGTGATGAAAGCTATGAGTGCGGCGGTTATATGGAAGTTGGTGGGTTCAAGATTCACTGTCATAACAGACTTGGTGACGGACTGCTTACAGTCCAGCAGGGCATGGCAAAATCCTGTAACGTAGTACTTATGAATATTGCATTTGCAATGGGTAAGGATGAATGGTTAAGATATAACAGGATATTTAATTTCGGATTGAAAACAAATATCGACCTTTACGGAGAAACAAATGCAAGCTCGGTAATTTTTGATGAGACAATGGGACAAACAGACCTTGCGGTAGCATCTTTTGGTCAGGGCTTTAATGTTACAATGATACAGATGGCGGCAGGTTTTTCAGCCTTGATTAATGGTGGATATTACTATCAGCCGCATCTTGTTAGTGAAGTTGAAAACTCGGATGGAGCAGTTATAGAAGAAAAAGAGCCTAAGCTTCTGAAACAGGTAATCTCAGAAAGTACATCAAAGAAGATGCGTGAGATCCTTAAAACAGTTGTCATGAGCGACAAGAGTGAATGTACAGGTTGGTCAGCAAGACCGGCAGGGTATACAGAAGGCGGAAAAACCGGTACAGCGGAAAAAATCCCCAGAGGAAACGGAAATTATCTTATTTCCTTTATGGGATATGTTCCGGCAGATGATCCACAGGTTCTCTGCTATGTCATCATTGATACACCTAACCATCCGCAGCAGTCGGAATCAACGAGAATGGCGACTGTGCTGAATAAAGATATTATGACAGAGGTACTTCCCTATCTTAATATTTTCCCGACGGAACCTCTTACAGAAGAAGAACTTGCATCTCTTTCTGAGAGCCAGGAAGGATTCTTCGTAGGATCTGACGGAGTGAGTGAAAATTCAGTAAGCGGAGATTCTGTCAGCGGAGATTCTGCTGATGGAAGCGGAGAGACAGCTGATGACGGAACTATTGTTATCGATCCGGAAAAGACAGTATCTTATGACAGCGCAGGAAGAGCTATTTCTCAAAATGAGATAAAATATGATGAAGAAACCGGGTATCCGCTTGATCCGGCAACGGGAGAAGTTCTTGATCCTGTGACTTTACAGCCGATCAATGGCAATTCTTCATTTATGACAGAATCAGGAACGGGAGATACGCAGGAAACTGCGCAGACAGAGTAAAGAGTCTTGAAATAAAGGTTCGTGTGATTTATAATCGTAGAGCTAAATGTTTTATGAAATTTTAATGGGTTGAATCGGAGACAGGGTTATGCTGATTTTATTTTTGATTTCGCTGGCAGTAAGTTTTGTGCTGTCAGCAGTGTGTGGAATTTTTGTTTTGCCGGCTTTGAAAAGACTAAAGGCAAGTCAGACAGAGAGGGAAGAGGGACCGGCTTCGCATAAGGTGAAAAGCGGAACCCCCACAATGGGAGGAATAATTTTTCTTATAGCTTTTATTATTGTGGCGGGAATTGCTTCTACCCGATACAGAATGATCATTCCGATTATTATCTCAACAGTTCTTTTTGGAGCTATCGGTTTTATTGATGACTATATAAAAGTAGTTATGAAAAGGAACCTTGGTTTGAGAGCATGGCAGAAGATGGCACTTCAGATAGTTGCATCTGCAATCCTTCTTTTCTATGTTTACAATTTCACTGAGGTAAAAATGGACATGCTCGTTCCGTTTTCAGCCCTTTTTTCTGCAGATGCAGAAGATATGTATGTGAATTTCGGATTTCTTACTATTCCATTTTTATTTATAGTTATTATTGGTTCTGTTAATGGTTCTAATTTTACAGACGGTCTGGACGGACTTTTGAGTTCGGTAACGCTCGTTATTTCACTTTTCCTTGCAGCTGTTTCAATGAAGCTTGGAGTACAGATAACACCTGCAGCCGGAGCAATGGCCGGCGCATTGATAGGATTTCTTCTCTATAACTGGCATCCTGCAAAGGTGTTTATGGGAGATACGGGATCGCTTGCGCTGGGAGGATTTGTTGCGGCAGCTATGCTGATGCTGAAAATGCCGCTTTTGCTGGTGTTTGTAGCATTCATCTATTTAGCAGAAGTGCTTTCGGTTATTATACAGGTTCTTTATTTCAAGGCTACAGGCGGTAAGAGATTTTTCAGAATGGCACCGATACATCATCATTTCGAACTTGGGGGGTGGAACGAAGTTCAGGTGGTAAGAGCCTTTACGATAGTCACGTTGATACTTTGCGTGATAGCGTACATTATAGTCTGATCTAGTATATGGTCAGAAAGAAAACCAGGCAGGCGGCTAAAAGCAGAGCATTATTTGTAGATCCCAGCATGCTCATAGTCGTTGTGCTGCTTCTGTGTTTCGGTCTTATAATGGTTTATTCCGCCAGCTCTTATGAGGCCAGTGTAAAATTTAATGATTCAACCATTTATCTGAGAAATCAGCTTAGAGCCAGTGTTTTGGGAATTATCTGCATGTTTGTTTTTTCCAGAATAGATTATCACAGACTTAAGAAATTTGCTCCGTTAATGTATATTGGTTCACTTCTGTCGGTCGTGGCAGTAATGACGCCCTTGGGAATGACGATAAACGGTGCAAGGCGTTGGATAAAACTGGGTCCTTTCTCGGTGCAGCCGGCAGAGATAGTAAAGCTGGCGCTGATAGTTTTCTTTGCAGCATTTATATGCAAAAGAAAAGAAGAGTTGAAATATCTTCGAGGTTTTGTTAAATGTATGATTCCTGCGTTGATACCGGCCGGGATGATATATGTTATTACGAGTAATCTGAGCTCGGCCATAATTGTCGCAGGAATGGCCGTAGTTATTCTTTTTGTAGCTTCTCCGAGATATTGGTATTATATTTTGGGAGCGTTATTAGTTTTTTCAGCTGTATTTCTGGTTGTTTATCTTGTCGGCAACGGAATTCTGCCTGAAAATGTGTCTTACAGACTTACTCGTGTAAAGGCGTGGCTGCATCCGGAAGCATATGCATCCGGAAGTGGATTTCAGACCTTACAGGCGCTGTATTCTATAGGCTCCGGAGGAGTGACAGGAAAGGGGCTCGGACAGAGTGTACAGAAGCTTGGATTGGTTCCTGAAGCACAGAATGATATGATTTTTTCGATAATCTGTGAGGAGTTAGGGTTATTTGGTGCGTTTGCAGTACTTCTTATGTTCCTTATCCTTATACTCCGACTTTTGATAGTAGCAACAAATGCTCCGGATCTTTTTGGAGCTTTGCTTGTAGTAGGTGTTATGGGGCATATTTCGCTGCAGGTTATTTTGAATATAGCCGTTGTAACAAATGTAATTCCAAATACCGGTGTTACGCTGCCATTTATTTCGTATGGAGGTACTTCGGTATTGTTCCTGATGGCTGAGATCGGAATAGCACTCAATGTTTCACGCGCACAAAGGTCAAATTAATGAATAAAGTTTCGAACGGAAAAAAGACATTAATGATCATAGCGATAGCAGTATGTTTACTTTTACTTATTTTTGGTATAGCAATGAAGTCTTTTCACGTTTCGACAGTTCATGTAAGGGGAAATTCCTATTACACGGATGATGAAATCAGAAATATGCTGCTTGGCGGTAAGTTTTCATATAATTCATTATACCTAAAGCTCAGATATGCAAGAGGCATAAAGGAAGATTTTCCTTTTATAGAAAGGGCTGATATATCTTTCGATTCTGCAAACGAGATCACCATAACAGTTTATGAGAAATCTATAGCAGGATGTGTTTCTTATCTTGGAAGATATATGTATTTTGACAAAGATGGAATAATTGTTGAAAGTTCCACTGATGTCAAAGAGGGAATTCCTGTTGTAAAAGGACTTAAGTTTGAACAGTGTGTGATGGGGGAACTGCTTCCGGTAAGTGATACGGATGTGTTTAAGGAAATACTTTCACTCACACAGCTGCTCAATAAATATTCGATAGTATGTGATGGGATATACTTTCCGGCTGACGGTACGATCACTCTTTATTTCGATAAGGCAAGAGTCTATGTTGGAACAATGGATAATATAGATGAAAAGATGATCAAACTGCAATATATTGTTCCAAAACTTGAAGGATTGAGCGGAGTGCTTCACCTGGAAAACTATGATGGTGAAAATAAAGATGAGTATATTACATTTGAAACAGAAGATTAATTTATCTTAGAGTTTGTATTTTTAACAAAACAGTTGATTAATCGCCCAAAAGATTATATTATATATACTAAATGGTGTGTTGTGATTAAAATTAAGTTATATATTTAGACTTGGGGAGATGTAAGGAGGAAATATCTGTGACGGAGCTGAATATACAGATAAAGGAAGAAGAAGCCGATTCTTCATGCAGGATTTTGGTCGTTGGTGTTGGAGGAGCTGGAAATAATGCAGTCAACCGAATGATCGATGAAAAAATCGAAGGCGTGGATCTTTTAGGTGTAAATACTGATAAGCAGGCTTTACAGCATTGTAAGGCACCTAAGCTTTTACAGATCGGTGAGAAGCTCACCAGAGGACTTGGAGCCGGAGCACAGCCTGAGATGGGTGAAAAGGCTGCTGAGGAAAGTCAGGAAGAAATATCGAACGCAGTTAAGAATTATGATATGGTCTTTGTTACTTGCGGAATGGGAGGCGGTACCGGTACAGGTGCGGCTCCTGTTATAGCACGTATTGCGAAAGAGCAGGGAATTCTCACTGTAGGTGTTGTTACAAAGCCATTTAAGTTCGAGGCAAAGACAAGAATGACTAATGCCAAGAACGGTATAGAAAAGCTTAAGAATTCGGTTGATACACTTATTGTTATTCCGAATGATAAGCTTCTTGAAATAGTTGATCGTAAGACTTCATTTGCTGACGCTTTGAAAAAAGCTGATGAGGTATTACAGCAGGCAGTACAGGGAATAACTGATCTTATCAATGTTCCTGCACTTATTAACCTTGATTTTGCTGATATCAGAACAGTAATGAAGGATAAAGGTATTGCACATATCGGTATCGGTATGGCTAAGGGTGAAGATAAGGCAAGTGAGGCTGTTAAACTTGCTGTAGAAAGCCCGCTTCTTGAAACAACCATTCGCGGAGCTTCAAATGTCATCGTTAATATTTCAGGTGATATTACGCTCTTTGATGCAAATGAGTCAGCAGATTATGTACAGACACTTACGGGTGAAGATACAAATATCATCTTTGGTGCAAAGCAGGATGAGACAGAGTCTGATTTTGTAAAGATAACTGTTATAGCTACAGGACTTGATGAATCAAATGTAGAGCAGCCTAAGTATAGTCAGCCTGCATTTACAGCTTCAGTACCTAAGCCGACAGTAAATCCTGGTGTCGCAACATTTAATCCGCCTAATTTCGGAGCTGTTCAGGCTCAGCAGTCTGGTGGAAGTAACGTAATACAGAACGGCAACAGACCTTATCAGGCAGGTTCTATGCCGACACGTGTGGAACCGAAGTCAATCAAAGTGCCTGATTTCCTTAAGAGAAGCTGATGAAGATTCCCGGTCGAAATAAGGTTTGAAATGCCGAAAACGACCATAAGAGAGGTCTTAATATGAAATGTCCGTTCTGCGGTCATGATAATACGCGGGTTATTGATTCCAGACCCGCAGAAGATAACAACTCAATCAGACGAAGAAGAGCCTGCGATGAATGTGGGAAACGTTTTACGACGTATGAAAAAGTCGAAACAATTCCTTTAATGATCATCAAGAAAGATAATAATCGTGAGGCATACGACAGAACAAAGCTAGAAGGTGGAGTCCTAAGAGCTTGTCATAAAAGACCGGTTTCAGCGGAAGAGATCACCAGACTTGTAGATTCGGTTGAAAATGAGGTTTTCAGCCTTGGAGAAAAAGAAGTTTCCAGCACAGTTCTGGGAGAGTTGGTAATGAAAAAATTAAAAACACTGGATGCAGTTGCATATGTGCGTTTCGCCAGTGTTTACAGAGAATTTAAGGACGTTGGATCATTTCTGGAGGAGCTCAAGAAGGTTCTTGAGTAAAATGGTCTTTCGTACTAACACCGTCTATAAGGGGAGGCATTATTTAAATGTCTCCCTTTTTACATCCAAATTAGCGAGCTTATAAGGAAAGATATATATATGTTTGAGAGATTTTATCCTGATGAAGAATGTAATTCTGTTTACAAGATAGATTTTGAAAAATTTTATGCAAAGGGATATCGTGGTGTTATCTTTGATATAGATAATACACTGGTTCCGCATAATGCACCGGCAGACAGAAATGCGATACGTCTTTTCAAGAGATTAAAGAGAATCGGTTTTAAGGTTATGTTGCTTTCAAATAATGGAAAGAAACGTGTAGAGAAATTTAATGATGCAGTAAAGGCTGAGTATATTCATTTTGCCTGCAAGCCTTCAAAAAAAGGATATATAAAGGCAATGGAGATGATGGGAACAAAGCCGGAAAATACTTTTTTTGTGGGGGATCAGCTTTTTACTGATGTATGGGGAGCAAAGAGGGTTGGTATCCATAGCATACTTGTAAGACCGATGAATCCTAAAGAGGAAATTCAGATTATTTTGAAGCGTTTGCCTGAAAAAATTTTGCTCAAGAGATATCATCGAAAAAAAAATAGTTGAAATAGTTACGAACTTAGTGTAAAATGTTTTGGTATTTGACATGCGTTATGTAAGGAGGAATATTGAATGGTTTCTGCAAGTGATTTCAGAAATGGCCTGACTGTTGAAATCGACGGTACAGTTTATCAGATTATTGAGTTTCAGCACGTAAAGCCCGGTAAGGGTGCAGCTTTTGTAAGAACAAAGCTTAAGGATGTTATCAATTCGGGAGTTGTAGAAAAGACTTTCCGTCCGACAGAGAAATTCCCTGCCGCACATATTGAGAGAAAAGATATGCAGTATCTTTACAATGACGGCGATCTTTTCAACTTTATGGATCCTGAGTCCTACGAGCAGATTGCAATAAATAGAGATATAATCGCTGACTCTCTTAAGTTCGTAAAGGAAAATGAGACATGTAAGGTTAATTCTTACAATGGTTCAGTGTTCGCAGTAGAGCCTCCGCTCTTTGTTGAACTTGAGATCACAGATACTGAGCCCGGCTTCAAGGGTGATACAGCTACAGGTGCTTCTAAGCCTGCTACAGTTGAGACAGGCGCACAGGTTAACGTACCTCTTTTTGTTAACCAGGGCGACACTATCAAGATTGATACACGTACAGGTGAGTACCTTTCAAGAGTATAAGTCTTGTTATAGTTTGGACTCTAAAAGCGGATTAATTCAGCTTTAACATTATAAAGACCGTAGACAGGTCAGACGGAGCAACCGTACTGATCTGTCTAGCGGGATTATATGAGCTATAGGGCTCACAGAAATTCAATTCATTATAACAGTATCGTTCAGATTACTGTAAAAATCCCATTTTTATTAAACAAAGTTTATTAATATGTATTTGTAAATGGCAGCTTTATTTTTGCTGCCCTAATAGAAATGGAGAAAAATGAATAAAATTATTAATTATAATTCAAATTTAAGATATGAAGAATTCAGAAAAGAACTTGTAAATGGCATAGCTGATATATGCGGAGAAGAATTTACGGTACGAGAAGAGCATGTTCATAAGAATAATGCAAAAGAACTTTTTGGCGTCTCCATTAGAAATAAAAACACAAATGTTGCTCCTACGATTTATCTTGAAGGTTTTTATGAAGATTTTATTAACGGCGAAAAGAATCTGAATGAGATAGAAAACGATATTATCAGAATTTATAAGCTTAACTGTTTAAATGGCAATAGGATCAATGTTGACTTTTTTAAGGATTTTTCAATAGTTAAAGAAAAGCTCGTCTACAGACTCGTGAATTATGACATGAATCGAGAAAGGCTTAAGGAGATTCCTCACAGAAGATATCTTGATCTTGCTATCATATATGTTCTTAATCTGAACGAATGCGGAGGAAGCATTACCATCAGAAATGAACATCTTGATATTTGGAATGTCGATGAAGAAACAGTTTATCAATATGCAGAGAAGAATACACCGAAGGCATTTAAGTTAAAAATCAGCAGGTTCTCAGATATGATGCTGGATATATTGAAGGATAAGGAAGATGTCGAACCTGAGGATCTGGATACACTGCTTGACAATCATATGCTGCCGATGTTCATTATGACAAACGAGCAATGTATGTTTGGAGCTTCAAGTCTTTTATATAAGGATTCGTTAAAGGAGTTCGCAGAAAAGATCGGATCTGGATTTTACCTGCTTCCTTCATCGGTTCATGAGACGATCCTGCTTCCTGAAGATGAGAAACTGAATTCGGAAAATCTGGAAGAGATGGTCAGAAGTGTAAATGAGACTGTAGTTGATAAGGAAGTCTTTCTTTCGGATAATGTTTATTATTACAGTCCGGAGAATAATAAACTAGAAATAGCAGGCTGATAATATGTCGAAATAGCAATTAACAATTTCGTAATAATTAATTGCTATTTCGATTTCTTTGTGTTATTATAGTTCGGTGGTTCGATTGCGTTTGTAGCTCAGCTGGATAGAGCACAGGCCTCCGACGCCTGGTGTCAAGGGTTCGAATCCCTCCAAACGCACTAGTTTAGAAAAGGTTTCAGCCTTGATCATTGGAACGGAAATATTTTTAGGTATTTTTTGTATTATAATTGTGAAATGGTATATACAAAACTGCTTTTGATAAGCTGCAGTTGATATAATATAGAATTGAAAGGACAGGAATGAAGTTGGATCTGAATGAAATTAAAAAATTTGTGACTGAGCATTATCAGTATGTTGCGGTAGGTGTTCTTTTTGTTTTACTGGTCATTGTTCTTATAGTATTTTCATTGCATCGAGCCAGTTCGGGAGAAGAATCAAAAAAGGATTCGGAAGATGCAACTGAGACAGTTAGTACGGAACCGATACCTGTTCCGGATGATATACAGCTTGAGCAGAATGCTTATGAAGAGATAAATTCTTTCTTTACTAAATATTACAATGCACTTGCAGAGGCAGATTTTGATACTCTTGCTGATATGGGCGAAGTGCTTGACGATGATGTTAAAGCTAAGAGAACTGTACGCGCAGGATATACAGAAGACTACGAAAATATGTCATGTTATACTGTAGAGGGACCTGAATCTGATTCTTACATAGTATTTGTATATTATGAGATTAAGTTTAAGAATATCGATACACTTGCTCCGGGACTTTCAACTTTCTTTATTATAAAGGATGGCGACAGCTTCAAGCTTAAGGATATAGGAAGCCTTCCGGATAATGAAAAAGAGTATATAACGGAAGTAGCATCATCAGATGACGTACAGAAACTTCTTGAGGATGTAGATGTTCTTTATCAGAAGAACACTGAGGCAGATGCAACACTTGCTGCCTTCATGACTTCTCTTCAGACAAAGATCGATGCAGCAGATGCTTCGAGTATAGCAGCAGATACTGCTTCTACAGAAGCTGATGAGTCTGCAACTGTACGTGTGACAACAACAGATACAGTTAATGTTCGTTCTACACCTGATACAAATGGCGAAAAGATCGGAACTGCAATGGCAGGTGATTCATTCATCAGACTTAGTGAAGAGAATGGCTGGAGTAAGATTCAGTATAAGGATACAGAAGCATATATTCTTTCAGAATACCTCACAACTGCACAGGGTGATACTGTAGTAGCAGGTCAGATTAACGGCGAAGATGTAAATGCAGAAGATGCTGAAGCTGCAGAGAATAATGAGGCAGAAGCAGAAGCTGAACCAGAAGAAGCCCAGGAAGAAACAGAGACTACAGATAACAGCAGTTCCTCAACCGGCAAGAAGGTTTATGTTTCCGAGGCTATTTCTGTTCGTGGAGGAGCCAGCACAGATTCTGAGAAGATTGGCTCTGCATATAATGGTGATACTTATTCTATCACAGGTGAAGACGGAGACTGGTATAAGATCGATTACAAGGGATCTACAGGCTATGTGCGCAAGGATGTTGTTACAGTAAAATAAATATCGATCATGAAGAGATATATTCCATTTGGGATATATCTCTTTTTTAAGTAATAAGATATTCTTTGTGGAATAAAATAAATCAATAAATTAAAATCAATCATCTATTAAAGAGATTAAAAAACGTCAACTTATGAAAAAAAATCAAAATTTATCGCTTTAAAGTCTTGATTTTTTGAATTAATGGGTTTATTATATTTTTCGATATCGAATACATGAATTCATGAATAAGGTTATATATTGCAATGGTGCAGATTTTAATTTAATAGAATATCAGACAGATATTAATTCAGGAGGATGAAACAAATGTCATACGCTGAGGAAGTCTATAACGTACTCGCAGAGAAGCACGCTGAACAGAAAGAATTCTTACAGGCTGCAAAAGAAGTATTAGAGTCACTTAAGGTTGTAATTGATGCAAACGAGGCTGAATACAGAAAGACAGCTCTTATTGAGAGACTGGTAACACCTGAAAGACAGATTCTTTTCAGAGTTCCGTGGGTTGATGATAATGGCGTTGCAAGAGTTAACAATGGTTACAGAGTACAGTTTAATTCTGCAATTGGTCCTTACAAGGGAGGACTTCGTTTCCATCCTTCAGTTAATTTAAGTATCATTAAGTTCCTTGGATTTGAGCAGATCTTTAAGAATTCTCTTACAAGCCTTCCTATCGGCGGTGGTAAGGGTGGCGCTGACTTCGATCCTCACGGAAAGAGCGATGCTGAGGTTATGAGATTCTGCCAGAGCTTTATGACAGAGCTCAGCAAATACATCGGTGCAGATGTGGACGTTCCTGCAGGTGATATCGGGGTAGGTGGAAGAGAAATCGGTTTCCTCTATGGTCAGTATAAGAGAATCACAGGTCTCTATGAAGGTGTTCTTACAGGTAAAGGCCTTACATACGGCGGATCTCTTGCACGTACACAGGCTACAGGTTATGGACTTCTTTATCTTACACAGGAAATGCTTAAGAGCAATGGTATTGATATTGCAGGTCAGACTGTTGTTGTTTCCGGTGCCGGTAATGTTGCTATATATGCAATCGAAAAGGCTCAGCAGCTTGGCGCTAAGGTTGTTAGCTGCTCAGATTCTACAGGCTGGATCTATGATCCTGAAGGAATCGATGTTGCACTTCTTAAGGAAGTTAAGGAAGTTAACAGAGCTCGTCTTACACAGTATGCTGAGAAGCGTTCAAGTGCTCAGTACCATGAAGGTAAGGGTGTATTCTCGATCAAGTGTGATGTTGCTCTTCCTTGCGCAACTCAGAACGAGCTTGGTCTTGAGGATGCAAAGGCACTTGTTTCAAACGGTGTTAAAGCTGTTTGTGAAGGTGCTAACATGCCTACAACTTATGAGGCAACAAAGTATCTTCAGGAGAATAAGGTTCTCTTTGTTGGTGGTAAGGCTGCAAATGCCGGCGGTGTTGCAACTTCAGCACTTGAGATGAGCCAGAACTCAGAGAGACTTTCATGGACATTTGATGAAGTTGATAACAGACTTCACAAGATCATGGTTAATATTTTCCATAACCTTGATGATGCAGCTAAGGAGTACGGCCTTGCAGGCGACTACGTTGCAGGTGCAAATATCGCAGGATTCCTTAAGGTTGCAGAGGCAATGAAGGCACAGGGACTTGTATAAATTAAATATTTACTGTAAATAAATTGCAATTTCAAAAGCAGACAGTCAATCAGGCTGTCTGCTTTTTTCTGTTAAAATAGATTTAGAATGATAATTGTCTGCAAATTCATGCAAAATAGCAAGTTTTTGTGATTTTTGCAAATTGAATAAAAATACAAAAAATAAAGAATATACTGAATAAATACAAGAAAATTATTAAATAGATAAAATCTTGATTTATTTTATATAATAACTAAATTGATTTATTTTAACAATATTATGATAATTCTTATCATTTTTTAACGAATGTATATTTATGAGAAAGCCTTTACTTGACAGAAGAACAAAGTACGTGTAGAATACACAATTGTTCGCAGTGAGTACACATGTATTTATGAATACGTGTATTTGAAAAATGTAATTCTGCAGAAAGTTATGGCTTTGGTTATAGGGAATAATCGTAGTTAAAAATCATTTGTAGTTGAGTTACAAAATTTCATAGTTAACAGATCTGCGAGGAGTGAATTGGCAATGACGCCATCCACTTCTTTTTTTTAACAATTCAGCGCGTTAAAGTGTTAACTTGAAAAATAAAACGAAGCTGGATTCAGAAAGATAAAAACAGGAGGAATTTTCAAGTGGCTAAGTATGCAATAAAACGATTTGTTTTGGCAATCGTCACTATCTTTATTATTTGTGCGATTACCTTTTTTGCCATGAACGCTATCCCCGGCGGACCTTTCAACAAAGAAAAGGCCTCTTCACCGGCAGTTCAGGCAGTTCTGGAGGAACGTTTTCATCTGAATGAACCTGTAGGAACCCAGTTCCTTATTTACATGGGAAATCTTTTACATGGTGATTTCGGAGTTTCCTTAAAAACAGGACGTGATATCTGGCAGACGATCTCAGAATCATTTGCTGTATCTGCGAGAATCGGCTTTTTTGCAATGCTGATAGCCCTTATTATTGGTGTTGTTTTGGGAAGTCTTGCAGCTCTTTTCAGAAATAAGCTTCCGGACAGACTTATAGTTTTCTTCTCTACACTTGCTACAGCAGTACCGAGTTTCGTAATGGCATCACTGCTTTTGCTTATTTTCTGCATTCAGCTTAAAGTCATTCCGGTATGGAGTACATCAAATCAGAATTATATTCTGCCGGTAATTGCTCTTTCTCTGTATCCGATGGCTTATATTACAAGACTTACAAAGACAAGTATGCTGGATGTTCTTGGACAGGATTATGTCAGAACAGCAAAGGCGAAGGGTGTTTCATGGGTAAGCATGATATTTAAGCACTCATTAAGAAATGCTCTTATACCTGTAATTACATATGTTGGTCCTATGACAGCATCGATCATGACAGGAAGCCTTGTAGTAGAAACGATATTTACTATCGGAGGTCTCGGATCTAAATTTGTAGAGTCGATCACAAACCGTGATTATACGATGATAATGGGAACAACAATCTTCCTTGCAATACTTATGGTTGTTGTAAATCTGCTTTCGGACCTTGTATATAAACTTGTTGATCCGAGAATTAAATTTGAGTAAGGAGTAGCAGCATTAATGGATACACCAAAGAAAAATCTGCTTAGTACGCAGCTTGATTTAAGTAAATTTGTAAAAGCAACGGATGAGGAAAAACGCCAGGCGGAAGTAATGAGTGAATCAACTACTTTTTTCCGTGATGGAATGAAAAAACTTATGAAGAATCCTCTTGCCGTTGGAAGTATCATTGTGCTTGCACTGATACTTTTATTGATAATATTTGCACCAATGGTAGTTCCTTACAGTTATGAGGAAATCCTTACGGTTAACGGTGTCCGTGACAATGGTGCAAAAAACCTTGGAGCATTTGAGTATTCTCAGATGGAGCAGGAATTCATGGCTCAGGGAGGAAAGGTATTTCCTCATATCATGGGAACAGACGAACTTTGTCGTGATTATTTCATAAGAGTCGTATATGGTACAAGGGTTTCACTTTTTGTAGGTATTTTTGCAAGCCTTGTAGTTCTGGTGATCGGTGTTCTTTATGGAGCTGTTTCCGGTTATACAGGAGGAAAGGTAGATTTGATAATGATGAGAATAGTGGATATTATCTATTCCCTTCCGGATCTTCTGGTTATCATACTTCTCTCGGTGGTATTAAGAGAAACACTTGATCTTTCATCAGTACCTGTTCTGAGTTCTCTCGGAACTAACATGGTTTCACTCTTTATTGTTTTCGGTCTTCTTTACTGGGTTGGAATGGCAAGACTTGTTAGAGCTGAAATTCTTTCAATTAAGGAGAATGAATATGTTCTTGCGGCTCGTTCGATCGGTGCAAAACCGGGACATATTATTTGGAGACACATTCTTCCTAACTGCATAAGTGTGATCATTATTGCAACTGCTTTGCAAATCCCTTCAGCGATATTTACTGAGAGTTATCTTTCTTTCCTTGGACTTGGTGTTGCACTTCCGATGCCTTCACTCGGAAGTCTTGCAAACGCTGCAAGACAGGGTATGCAGTCAAATCCTATGAAGCTTGTATTCCCTGCAGTTATGATCTGCCTCGTAGTACTTGCATTTAATCTGCTTGGTGATGGACTCAGAGATGCATTTGATCCTAAGCTTAAGAAATAAGGTAAATCTTTATGTTTAATGGATTTACGGTTAGATTGTTAAGAGCTGTGTTGTTTTAATTGAAAGAGGAATTTGATCGATGAATGAGAACAAAATAGAATCTATAAATAAAGACAATGAAGATTATGTTCTTCAGGTAAAGAATCTTCATACTTCATTCTTTACAGATAAAGGTGAGGTTAAATCAGTAAATGGAGTATCTTTTAACCTCAAAAAAGGAAAAATTCTTGGTGTTGTTGGAGAATCCGGATCGGGAAAAAGTGTAACAGCCTATTCTATAATGCAGATACTTGCTGACACAGGTCGTGTAGTTGAAGGCGAGATCCTTTATAAAGGACAGAATATCCTTGATTACAGCAAGAAAGAGATCCAGGGTTTCAGAGGCAAATGCTGCAGTATTATTTTCCAGGATCCGATGACGAGCCTTAATCCGGTCTTTACTATCGGACATCAGATCATGGAAGCAGTAATGCTGCATACCAATAAAAATAAGAAGGAAGCTGAAGAGAGGGCAATCGAGCTTCTTAAGCTCGTAGGTATCAATGAACCTGAAAAACGTCTGAAGCAGTATCCTTTTGAGCACTCCGGCGGTATGAGACAGAGAGTTATGATCGCCATGGCTCTCGCAACTGAACCGGATATTCTTATAGCAGATGAGCCTACAACTGCGCTTGATGTTACGATCCAGGCTCAGATACTTGAACTTTTGCAGGATATCCAGAAAAAGATGGGAATGGCTATTATCCTTGTTACACACGATCTTGGTGTTATAGCATCAATGTGTGATGAGATAATAGTTATGTATGGCGGACGCGTATGTGAAAGAGGCAGTGCGGAGGATATTTTCTATCATCCCTGTCATGAATACACAAAGGGTCTTCTTCGCTCTATCCCTAATCTTGATAATATGGGCGAGAAACTCATACCTATCGCGGGTAACCCGATAAACCTTTTGAATATGCCTAAGGGCTGCGCATTTTGTTCGAGATGTGATAATGCACTTAAAATTTGTATAGATGAAGTGCCTTATGAAATGGAAATGGCTGAAGGACATCATGCATCATGCTGGCTTAATGTTATGCGTCAGTTAGAGCAGGAAGGGAAATTAGCAGTAAATGAGTGAAGATAATAAATACCTTGTCGAGGTAAAGGATTTAAAACAACATTTTAATATACCGTCAGGCTTCTTTGGTCACCAGACACTTAAAGCTGTTGATGGCGTCAGTTTTAATATAAAAAGCGGAGAAACACTTGGACTGGTAGGAGAGTCCGGGTGTGGCAAAACAACTGTAGGACGTACTCTTTTGAGACTTTATCAGCCTACAAGCGGCGAAGTGAGATTTAACGGTGAATTAGTTACGGATAAAAACATTACATCTTTGAGAAAAGAAATGCAGATGGTATTTCAGGATCCGTATTCATCGCTTGACCCAAGAATGACAGTTGAGGATATTATCGGAGAACCGCTGGATATACATAAGCTTTACACATCAAAATCTGAACGCAGGGATAAGATACTCAGCATAATGGAACTTGTAGGATTAAATGCCGAGCATGCGACAAGATATGTGCATGAATTTTCCGGCGGACAGAGACAAAGGATTGGTATAGCAAGGGCTCTTGCGGTCAATCCCAGTTTTATTGTATGTGATGAACCGGTTTCGGCTCTTGATGTTTCGATCCAGGCTCAGGTAATAAACATGTTTGAAGATCTGCAGGAAAAGCTTGGTATGGCCTATCTTTTCATTGCTCATGATCTTCTGATAGTTCATCATATTTCTGACAGGATCGCAGTAATGTATCTTGGGAGAGTTGTAGAGATAGCGGATGCAGATGAGCTCAACGAATCACCGATCCATCCCTACACCTTGTCACTTCTTTCGGCAGTACCGGTACCGGATCCTATAAAGGCTAAGGCAAATAAAAGGATCATACTTGAGGGAGATGTTCCAAGTCCTCTCAATATGCCTACCGGTTGTCCTTTCAGAACAAGATGTAAGTATGCTACAGAGCAGTGTGCAGCTGAATGTCCTTCACTGACAGAACGCGGCAACGGCCATATGGTAGCTTGCTGGAACAGATAAGATAATTTCCGCGTGAACGGATAATTATAGAAAAAGAGCAGCTGTATCTGACCAGATCAGAATACAGTAAAATAAGCTTTAAGGGAATTTAAGGAGGAAAAAAGCATTATGAAGAAGTTACTAGCAATACTTCTCACCGGCGCTATGACATTCAGTCTTCTCAGTGGATGCGGAAGTTCATCAGGATCTTCAGCTGCTTCTGAGAGCGCATCAACAGTAAGCGAAAGCAACAAATTAAGAGTCTGCCTTGCAAGTGAACCGGATCATCTTGATCCTGCACTGAATGCGACCGTAGATGGTGCTGCATTGGCATCCAACTCATTCGTTGGTCTCTATACTTACAATGAGAGCGGAGAGATCGTACCGGCACTTGCCAGTGATATGCAGACATCAGATGACGGTCTCACATACACTATTACACTTAAGGATGATCTTAAGTGGAGTGACGGCTCAGATCTTACAGCAGCAGATTTTGAGTATTCATGGAAGAGAGCTGCAGATCCTCAGACAGCAGCAGATTATGCATATCTTCTTGATGTATTTGCAAAAAATGCCGATGGAACAATTGCAGTATCAGCAAGTGATGACGGAAAGAGCCTTACATGTACACTTGAGTCTCCATGTCCTTATTTCATGAGTCTTCTTGCATTCCCGGTATTTATGCCTGTTAAGCAGGAAGCGGTTGAATCAGCTTCAGACTGGCAGACAAACCCGGGTTCATGGGCTTCAGAGGCCGGATTTGTTACAAACGGTGCATTTACTCTTGCTGAGTGGAAGCACAATGAGTCAATGGTTTATGTAAAGAACCCTTACTTCTATGATGCAGATAATGTAAAGCTTGAGGAACTTGATTTCATGCTTTCTGCAGATGATACTGCAAAGCTTGCAGCATACAATGCAGGAGATCTTGATTATATTGATCCGCTTCCGAATGATGAGCTTGCAAATCTTAAGGATAGCGAGGAGTTCCACGTTCTTGAAGAAATCGGAACATATTATGTAGTATTTAATGTAAACAGCTCGATCTTTGATGGTAAGACACCTGAGCAGGCTTCAAACATGAGAAAAGCTATGGGCTATCTTGTAGACAGACAGACCGTTGTTGATAATATCGGTCAGACAGGTCAGACTCCTGCAAATGCCTTCATTCCTGAGACAATGAGCGATGGCAATGGCGGAATCTTTAAGACAAGTGATGATGCTTATACATATCCTGACGAGGCTTCTAACGGATACTATCCTATAGAAGTAAATATTGAGAAGGCTGTAGAGCTCCTTAAGGAAGCAGGATATGAGTTTGATGCTAATAACATGCTTTCGGCAGATACACCGATCCATATGAATTACCTTACAAACGATACAACACAGCATCTTGCAGTTGCACAGCAGCTTCAGCAGGATTTTGCACAGATCGGTATCACAATGGATATTCAGACTGAAGACTGGCAGACATTCATAAATGACAGAAATAACGCTAACTATGATGTATGCCGTGGTGGTTGGATCGCAGATTACGATGATCCTATCAACATGCTTGAGATCTTTGTTCCTAATGAGGCAGATTCCGGAAACGATCACCCTATGCTTGGATTTAATCCTACAGAAGCTGCTCCTGACTGGACAGAGTACATGAGCCTTATAAAAGAGATCAAGGCTGATGCTGATCTGGCTGATCGTGAAGCTAAGATGCACCAGGCTGAAGATATGCTTATGGATACAGGAGCTGTAGTTCCGATTTATTTCTATAATGAAGCTTATCTCCAGAAAGCAAATGTAACCGGCGCATATGCAAATGTATTTGGAACAAGATATTTCCTTTATGCTTCTAAATCATAAATTTCTGTAAAAATGTGATCTTTTTAGATCATAGATTTTAGCAGATTGAGGACAGACTGTCGCAAGATGGTCTGTCTTTTATTTTGAACAAAAAAATAGCCTTATCAAGCTGATTGTTTGGCGTTTTGCACAAATGAAATATTGGAAAGACGAAAACTGTATGCTAAAATTAGATATGAGTTATAGGAGGCATATAGGGATTATAATCCATAGACACGTTTCCTATATATTATTTTTGAATTTTATTCGAAATTATATTTATCAATCTTCTTTGAGAGAAAATTGGAAGCTGGATCAAGTGATTGCGATAGGGCAGAATTAAGATCATTAGGAGGTTAAAATAGGATGCAGAGCGTTGTAGGTTATAGCAAAAACAAAGATGTCAAGGCTGCAGTAGAGGAAGCAACCTCTCGAATGAAAAGTCCGGTCGGAATTATTATAATGTCTGATTATCAGATGCTTCCTGAGGCATCGAGACTCATACATGAGAAATTTCCTGATGCAGAGACTATAGGAACAAGTGGAACTTCATATTGTAATACGGAAAGTTCTGATTCGATCCTTGTAGTTACAGCGTTTGAGTCAGAGGCAAAATGTGTGGCAGGCGTTATTAAACACCTTGCAACCTGCCCTATAGCTGACATAGGCGGCTTGCAGAAAAGTGTACGTGAGATTTCTGCCGGACGTGAAGATACGGTATGTATAGAATATTGTACAAATAACGAAGAAATGCTTGTAAGTACAATGGATGTGGCTCTTGGAAAGAGCGGCATATCACTTATAGGCGGAACGGTATTCGGCTATCCTGCAAATGTTAAGGGGCAGGTAACATATAATGGTGATGTGTATGAAAATACCTGTGCATATATTCTTGTTAAAAATCTGAAGGGTAAGGCAAGAGTATACAGGGAGAATATTTATGGCAAGATGGATAATAACCCTCATATTGCCACAAAAGTTAATACTAAAGAAAAAGAACTTATCGAGCTTGATCATAAGAGCGCAGCCGAAGTATATTCATCGGAACTTGGGATTTCAAAGGATAAGATCTGTGATAACGTTCTTAAAAATCCCCTTGGAAGAGCTGTTGAGGACAATATCTATATTTCTTCGCAGCATACACTCAAACCCAACGGAACACTTGTAAATTATAAGAGCATCAATGAAAATGATACTATTTATTTCCTGAAACTTCTTGATTATGATGATATCAACAGGGTTACAAGAGAAACGATAAGTGGAGACTTCAGGAATATCAATCTTGTGATCTCGTGCAACTGTATTTTCCGTTATGTGCTCTTTAACAACGAAAATTACTTTAATACCTTCCTGAATAATATGTCGACGATAGGAAACCACGTTGGCAATATCGGAGGTGGAGAGCAGTTTAACAATCAACATGTTAACCAGACCATGGTTTGTGCTGTATTTGATTGAGGGGGTCACAGAGAATGTTTGGATTCAGAAAAGCAGTTGAAGAGACAGAATCTGTTCAGAAGGAACAGACTCCGGTAAATAGTCACAATCTTAAGGATGACCTTGTAGGATTAAGAGCTTTTGGAAATTATGTAAATGAGCAGAAGGCGAAGCTTCAGGAAGAAGAGGTTGCAACTTCTGACGAGCTGAAGGCAATAAGAACGTCATTTAATGCTGTTAATGATAAGACCCAGGAAATGAACAATTCTGTGGATAATTTCAGAGAGCAGTTTAATAATGTACGTTCAATAACAGCTTCTTTTGATGAAATTATCGAGAAAATGCTTGCAACAGCTGATGAAACTCATACTAATATGAGCAAGGTAAGAAACAGTTCGGATTCTGTTGAAAATACCATAGCTGAGGTACAGTCAGTATTTACAGAATTTCAGAAGAGCTTTGATGAGATTCAGGAAAAGGTAAATCAGATCAATGGTATAGCAAATCAGACAAATCTTCTGGCACTTAATGCATCTATTGAAGCAGCGAGAGCAGGAGAAAGCGGAAGAGGATTTGCAGTTGTTGCTGATCAGGTAAATAAGCTTTCCTCGGATATAAAAACTCTTGTAAGTTCTATAGGAGACAGCATGGGTGTGCTTAATAATAATAACAGCAAGCTTATGTCTTCGATCGATGATACAAGAAAGGCAATGCAGGAATCTGTAGAGCATGTCAATGAAACTGAGGAAGTAGTTGATAATATCAAGATCGTTGCCGGCGAAATAGAGGGCGGCAATAAGAAGATGTCAGAAGTATTTGCAGAATGTGCCGATAATGTAAATGATATTACAAACAGCATTCAGACTTCGGTAAGTTATTTTGAAAGAGTTGAAGATGCGATCAATGATATGAGTGTTAACATCACGAGAAAAGGATTCATATTTGAAAATATGGGAAATATCCTTGATCAGACTGATGCTCTTATCGACAGGGTCGAAAAGAGAAACGAATAAAGCACTTCATGAAGGGAAGCCTGTCCAAACGCTGGTCAAAGTTTGGCAGACTCCCCTTTTTCTATTTTAAATAAAAAATAAAAAAAGTTGTTGACATGGGTGAAACAGAGTGGTATTATTCTAAATGTGCCACAGAGAACAAGAGTTAAAAACACAATATCTTGTGGTTATTAAGTGGTCAGGAACTAAATATAGTGCGCGGAAGTGTCGGAATTGGCAGACGAGCAAGACTAAGGATCTTGTGCATACTACTTGCGTGCGGGTTCAAGTCCCGCCTTCCGCATTAAATGAGAACAGCTTTCAGCTGTTCTTTTTTTGCGTGGAAGGGGTCCTTGAACCCGGCTTGCTGACGCAAGCGGTTCAAGGTCTCGGCGACCATAAAGGCCGCCTCGGTCGGCGCTAAGCGGGTGTCCACTGGACACCCAGCGCCCCGCCATCCGCATAAAAAAAGAACAGCTAATAGCCGTTCTTTTTTGCGTGGAAGGGGTCCTTGAACCCGGCTTGCTGACGTAAGCGATTCAAGGTCTCGGCGACCATGTTGCGGTGTTTGCTCTTTCTCTTGATAAAATGCGAATTCTACATTATAATTGTTTAAGTAATGAATTCTACGCTAGGAGGATGCGTCAATGGGTTTTTTTAGTGATTTTAAGGATGACCTTGAGTCATCACTGGAAGAAGTTAATGAGACTCAGGATACAGCTGCGGCAGAAGAGTTACCTATAGAAGATATTTCTTTAGAAAATACGGCAATTGAAGGAATAGAGCCGGAAGAAGCTTTAACAGAAGAAGCTTTGTCGGAAGAAATTTCTTTAGAGGAAATTCCTGTTGAAGAAGTTGCAGCTGTAGATGGGGATGTTATTGGAGATATACCATCAGAACCGCTGCAGGATGAGCAGCCTGTAGGAACTGAGGAAGCGGATATTTCACAGTTGGAGGCTGAAATATCGGCAGAAGCGGAAAATATTACAGAAAATCAAATTGAAGAGGAGAGTATTGAGATGAGTGGAGACAAGAATGAATTTGAGAATGTATTAAGTGATGGACCTGCAACTGATGAGGTGGGCAGCATTACAGCTGGAATGACCATTAATGGTAACATTTCTTCAGAGGGTTCGCTTGATGTATTTGGTACAGTTGTTGGAGATATTACGGTTAAGGGGAAACTTAATATTTCCGGAAGTATCACAGGAAACTCAAACGCAGCCGAGATTTTTGCTGATTCTGCAAAGATCACAGGTGAGGTTATCTCAAACGGTGCAGTAAAAGTTGGCCAGGAATCTGTAATCATTGGCAACATTGCTGCAACATCAGCAGTTATAGCAGGTGCTGTAAAGGGAAATATCGATGTACACGGACCTGTTATTCTTGATACATCAGCCATTGTTATGGGTGATATCAAGTCTAAATCAGTACAGATCAATAATGGTGCCGTTATCGAAGGTCACTGCTCACAGGCTTATGCAGATGTAAGCCCGACATCTTTCTTTGATGATTTGAAGAGCAGCTTTGACGATAAGAAGAAAAAATAATTAAGGCAGGGATCATACAATATTATGAAAAGAGTAATGCTTAAACTCTCCGGCGAGGCACTTGCCGGAGATAAGAAGACGGGCTTTGACGAAGAAACAGTACGTGGAGTAGCACTTCAGGTAAAGAAACTGGTCGAAGATAAGGTTGAGGTCGGAATTGTTATAGGCGGAGGAAATTTCTGGAGAGGCAGAAGTTCTGAGCGTATTGACAGAACAAAGGCTGACCAGATAGGGATGCTTGCTACAATAATGAACTGTATTTATGTATCTGAGATTTTCAGATCGGAAGGAATGATGACAAACATTCTTACTCCTTTTGAGTGCGGTTCATTTACCAAGCTTTTCTCCAAGGACAGAGCAAATAAATATTTTGCACATGGACAGGTAGTATTCTTTGCAGGCGGTACCGGTCATCCGTATTTTTCAACGGATACAGGTGTTGTTCTCCGCGCAGTGGAGGTAGAGGCAGATGCCATTCTTCTTGCAAAAGCTATTGATGGAGTGTATGATTCTGACCCAAAGAACAATCCGAATGCGAAAAAATATGACAAGCTGACGATCAGCGAAATAGTTGAGAAGAAACTGCAGGTTATAGATCTTGCGGCTTCGATCATAGCTATGGAGAATAAGATGCCGATGCGCGTTTTTTCGCTTAATGAAAAAGATGGAATAATAAACGCAGTAAGCGGCGACTTTAAGGGAACCGACATTACCTGCTGAAAGGGAAAATATGGACGAGAGAGTAAAAAAATATGAAGTCAAGATGAATAAGTCACTTGATAATCTTGATGGAGAGTACAAGGCAATAAGAGCCGGAAGAGCAAATCCTCATATTCTTGATAAGATAAGAGTAGATTATTATGGAACACCTACGCCCATACAGCAGGTAGGTAATGTTTCAGTTCCGGAGGCAAGAGTTATAATGATCAAACCTTATGATAAAACTATGCTTAAGGAGATCATCAAGGCTCTTGAAGTTTCTGATATAGGCATTAATCCTAATAACGACGGAACTTCAATACGACTTGTATTCCCGGAACTTACCGAGGAACGTCGTAAGCAGCTTTGCAAGGATGTCAAGAAAAAGGGCGAAGAATGCAAGGTGGCTATCAGAAATATCCGTCGTGACGGAAATGAAGAATTCAAGAAGCTTTCAAAGGAAGATGTTTCCGAAGATCTTATAAGTGAGCTTCAGGATGATCTGCAGAAACTTACAGATTCTTTTATCAAGAAGGTTGATGCAGCATCAGCAGAAAAAGAAAAGGAAATTATGACAGTATGAAAATTCCGACACACATAGCTATAATTCTTGACGGAAACGGCAGATGGGCAAAATCCAAGGGAATGCCGCGTACTTATGGGCATACCGTTGGAGCAAAAAATGTTGAAACTATATGTCGCGCCTGCCACGACATCGGTGTGAAATATCTTACAGTATATGCTTTTTCGACTGAAAACTGGTCGAGACCTTCAGATGAAGTATCGGCTCTTATGTTGCTTCTCAGGCAGTATCTGGCTACATGCCAGAAAACCGCAAAAAAGAACAACATGAATGTAAAGGTTATCGGAGATAAGAGCAGGCTTGATAAAGATATACAGGAAACTATAGCTAAGTTGGAGGAGTATACATCTGATTTTGACGGCTTATATTTTACAATTGCCTTGAATTACGGTAGCCGTGATGAAATTTGTCGTGCTATAAACGAAATTGCAGACGAAAGAGAAAGGGGCATTATATCAAAGGATGAGCCCATCAGCGAGGAAATGATAAGTGCACATTTGGATACAAGAGGGATTCCTGATCCGGATCTGCTTATCAGAACCAGCGGAGAGGAAAGACTTTCAAATTTCCTTCTCTGGCAGTGTGCATATACAGAATTCTATTTCACAAAGGTACATTGGCCTGATTTCGGAAAGGATGCTTTGATAGAAGCAATTCAGGCATATACCAAACGAGACAGACGTTATGGCGCGGTCAGTGATACGGAGGATTCAGAAAATGCTTAGAACCAGAGTATTGAGCGGTGCAGCTCTGGTAATTATATTAGCCGGTGCGCTATATCTGGGAGGGTACTTTTTATGGACCCTCCTATTATTTGCCTCATTGGTAGGCCTTATGGAATTTTACAGAGCAGTTCACGGGGTTAAGCTTGGTGAGACCTACAAAGCGGGACCTCTGGAAATTGCCGGGATAATTACAACTTTTGCCTATTATCTGATAATGTGCATCAGTACAAGAAAAGAATACCTTTTTTACACTCTGGTGATCTCACTTATATTTTATATGATAATATATGTAGTCACTTTTCCGAGACACCAGACTTCTGAATGCATGCAGGTTTACTTTGGAGAAATATATGTAAGCGTAATGCTTTCTTTTATTTATCTTCTCTGGAGAGCGGGCGGACTTAAGCTTACAGTTCTTATTTTTATAAGCTCCTGGGTATGTGATACTTTTGCATATTTTGCAGGAAGGGCACTCGGAAAGCATAAACTTGCACCGGTCCTCAGCCCGAAAAAATCAGTTGAGGGATCTGTCGGAGGTGTACTGGGTGCATTGCTCTTAGGGGCTCTTTATGCATATCTTATATCGCTTCCGATTGTGGAAACAGCATTGATATGTGCTTTTACAAGTATAATATCCCAATTTGGAGATCTTTTTGCATCAGCAATAAAGAGAAATCATGAAATAAAGGATTACGGAAATCTTATACCGGGTCATGGAGGTATATTGGACAGGTTTGACTCGGTAATAATAACGGCTCCATTCATATATGTTTTATGTGAGGTGATTTTATAATGAAAAAAATCGTAGTTCTGGGTTCAACAGGTTCTATAGGAACACAGACACTTGATATAATCCGAAGCTATACGGATAAGTTATCCTGTATAGCACTTGCTGCAATGAAAAGCGTTGATAAGATTGAAGAGCAGGTAAGAGAATTCCATCCGGATTATGCAGTTATGTATGATGAGAAGGCTGCAGAGGAGCTGAAGGTCAGAATAAAAGATACTGATACGAAGGTTCTTTCAGGAATGGATGGTCTTACTGAGATTGCCACACTCGAAGATGCTGATATAGTAGTAGGTGCCATAGTCGGAATGATCGGTATCCGTCCTACACTGGCAGCTATCAGAGCAAAGAAAGATATCGCTCTTGCAAATAAAGAGACTCTCGTAACAGCAGGACACATAATCATGAGAGAGGCAGCAGAGGCAGGAGTAAAGATACTTCCTGTTGATTCTGAACATTCAGCTATATTTCAGTCAATGCAGGGTGAGGAGCATGAAAAGATAGAGAAGATCCTCCTTACAGCATCCGGCGGACCCTTCAGAGGTAAGAAGCGGGATGAGCTTGTATCAATGACTGCAGCGGAGGCACTTAAGCATCCTAACTGGGATATGGGACCTAAAGTTACAATTGATTCTTCAACTCTTGTAAATAAGGGTCTGGAAGTAATGGAAGCCAGATGGCTTTTTGATGTTGATTATGACAATATAGAAGTAGTCGTGCATCCGGAGAGCATCGTTCATTCGGCAGTTCAGTATACTGATGGTGCGGTAATTGCACAGCTCGGAGTTCCGGATATGCATCTTCCTATACAGTATGCGCTTTTTTATCCCCATAGGATGAAACTGGATCATGAAAGGCTTGATCTTACAAAGATCGCAAAGTTGAATTTTGAAAAGCCGGATATGGAGACCTTTAAAGGACTTGCGCTCGCATTCAGGGCAGCAAGGACGGGAGGAAGCCTTCCAACAGTATTTAATGCGGCAAATGAAGTTGCTGTAAGAAAATTCCTTAAGGGAGAGATAACATACCTTGGAATAACAGAGGAAATAGAAAAGGCTATGGATGATCATAAACTTATAGAAAATCCGACACTCGACGAAATTTTTGAAATAGAAGAGGCGTTTGATAAGTGCTGATAAAGTTAATATTATTCTTAGTTATTTTTTCAATAATCGTTCTGGTGCATGAAGGCGGACATTGCATTATAGGAAAGAGAAGCGGCATAAACGTTGTGGAGTTTTCTATAGGACTAGGACCGACAATATGGGGCTTTGAAAGAGGTGGAACTAAATATTCTATTAAAGCCCTGCCGTTTGGTGGAGTCTGTCAGTTTGAAGGGATGGATCCGGACGGCGAAGATGATGAGGGTGACGGAGCAGCATTGAGTCCTCATTCAATGCTTAATGCACCGCTTTGGTCAAGAATAGCAACTGTTTCCGCAGGACCGATCATGAATTTTGTGCTTGCATTCTTTTTATCTCTTTTTGTGATCGGAAGTATGGGATATGATGAGCCTGTGATCAGTGGAGTAATGGAGGGATACCCGGCTGCCGAGGCTGGAATACAGGCCGGAGACAAAATTGTGAAGATTGGGTCTAAGCATATAGATGTCTACAGAGATATAAGTCTTTACATGTTGCTTAATGAATCAAAGACCGCAAGAATTACTTTTGAAAGAGATGGTGAGATTCAGACAGTGGATGTAACACCAAAACTGGATGAAGAATCCGGAAGATATCTTTTTGGACTTTATGGTGCGGGAGAGCGAGTTAAAGGTAATGTCTTAGATACTGTTTATTACAGCGTGGTAGAAGTCAGATATTGGATAGAAGCCACATGGAAGAGCCTTGGAATGATCTTTGCAGGACGAGTTACAATGGATGATGTAGCAGGTCCGGTAGGAGTTGCTCAGACGGTTGGAGAAGTATATGATGCGTCGAAGAGCAGCGGTATCTTTTATATATGGATAAATATGATGGAACTGACGATCCTTCTTACGGCAAATCTTGGCGTAATGAATCTTTTACCATTTCCTGCATTGGATGGAGGAAGGCTGGTATTTCTTTTTATAGAGCTGATAACCAGACGTAAGGTTAACCGAAAGATAGAAGCTGTCGTACACTTTGTGGGAATGTGTGTGCTGCTTGTATTTATGGTCTTTGTATTGTATAACGATGTATCGAAGTTTTTCAGATAGACAGCTTCGGGTATTGGACGAGGTAACAGAGTATGAAATGTAGCAAGTGTGGAAAAATAATCGATGATGATTCCAGATTTTGCAGATTCTGCGGAAATCCTGTAGAGACTGTTGAAGAAACAGTTCAAAAGGAAGAGAACAAAGATGAAAAAAAGACCGGAATGGTGCTGGATCTGGAAGAATTAGAGGAGGAAGAGGACGAGGATGAAGGCTTTATAGGTGTTTTTCTCAAAAATATAAATCCTCTTCATCTTGTGGCTTTTGCCGTATTGCTTTGTCTGCTTGTATCTGTAACAGTATTTGCAGTACTTAAGAAGGACAACAAAAATCTTGACGAAGATGTTCTTGGGGATAGTGAAAATCCGACTGCAGAGCTGATAGTCTGGGATGATGCTGAATCAACTACAGTTGAAGATGAAGAAGAAACGGTATCAGATGAAGAAGTTCAGGATACAGTTGATGAGGCTTTTTACGATCCTGACTTTACGGATGATAAGGATATTCATGAATATGAGCTGATAATTGATGATCTAAGCTGGACGGAAGCTTATCAGGAATGTATAAATAAGGGCGGTTATCTTGTTCGTTTGAATTCTGATGAAGAAACTGAATATGTTTTAAAGCAGATAAGCAAAGAAGGCTACGATAACGTTTATTTTTACATTGGCGCATCAAGAAACGAGGATTCAAAGGACTATTACTGGGTAAACAGTGATGCAAAGCATTTTGGTGAGGCATTAAATAAATCATCAGATTATGAATCCTATTGGCTTTACGGTGAACCGAGCTACAAAGACACAGATCTCGGAACAGATGAGTGTTTCCTGGATATGTTAAATCATCCCGACGAAGGAAAATGGTACTTTAACGATATCTCCGATGACGGACTCTATAGCTTCATGAAAGGCAAGAAACGAATCGGATATATCTGCGAGTATGAAAACAAATAGGTTTTTGTTTTCGGGACTTCGCCTGTTACGCCGTTCGCCTCAAAGTTCCTACGAGGAACGCTCTCGCTTTGGACTCCGACGCAGCAGTAGATAATGCCCGCAAAAGACGCGGCATTATCTACTGCTGCGATTTTTCTTTTGCAGCGAAAGCGTCCCTCGTTGGAAACAGATTATCCGAACAACGCAACAGGAGATAACCCAGAACAAAAACCTATAGTTTATAATTCTAGAGTATATCAGTTGTAAACACTGCAATTCTTTACGGCTTCGGTCCAGTCAGCGAAGGCTTCCTCATCACGATGGTCCTCGGTATTGTAGTTATCGTTAATATATTTTCCGAGGTAAGCGCTGACTTTTTTTGAGCCGCTGAGGTTTAAGTGATCCCCAGCGTCTTTGGTGTCTGTTGACCAGTCAATACCGATCTCATCATTGTGCATATTCATGTCAAGAAAGGCAACTTCATTTTTGTCTGCCCAGTCCTGAATGGCTTCGTGCTTGGAAAGGTTGTAATTTACAGGGCTAGGTATAGCAGCTATCAGAAGTTTGATCTCATTTTTGTTCGCAAATGAAAGAATCTTATCAAGATAATGGAGATTTTCGGATGGAATTTCATCCTGCCCTCCGCGCTTACTCATATAGTCAATATCCCCGATATAGGGTTCAACCTTTTCTGAATATTGAAATCCCTTCATCCCATCTATATCATTTTCATCGAGCTCATTAGTATCCATATTCATAAAAGTAGGAATGTAGGATTTATAAAAAGTATGATAATGAAAGATCGGAAATATGTCTTCCAGAAAATTAGTGGGATAAGCATAGTTGTTTGCGTGAGACTGTGCTTCTGAAAACATCACATATGGTTCTATGACGATCAGATCCGGAGTCTGGCTTTTGTAGGAAGAGTTTAAAATAGAGCACTGATCACAGAGTCTCATAGCTCCGTCACTTACATCATAACCTGTAATCCCGTACTCAGAATATATCTGAAGTGGGGAAATAGCTCTGAAAACCAGGCTGTTTCCGGTAAACATCACGTCTATGCTGTTTTTCTCCTCTTTAGCAATATCGGCCAGCTTTCGATTGGTATTGATGATATCATAAACCTCCCCACCATCAGGATTAACAATCGCAGAGCTTAAAAAAAGGGCTCCGGCAAATATTGCAAGAAAAGAAACTGCTTTTTTAAAATTTTTATTTTTAAGATAATTATTCATAAGATATAATTATACTATTAAAAATCTGTTGACACAATCGGATAATAGAATTATTATAGTTAATGCAAATTTGGCGTTCGCCGAACAAATCCCAATTTTTTATGAAGTGTGAAAAAAATTATGACTAAGAAATATGAATTCATCCGTGAGATAGGAAACGGTGGAATGAGCATTGTTTACCTTGCACGTGATAAAAAACTGTCGATGAGATGGTCAATAAAAAAAATAGATTTAACTGCTGGAGAGCATATTGCGGAAAGTATAAAGAGAGAGGCTATGGCTCTCAGGATGCTCAGGACTGATGCCGTGGCCAGGCTTGCAGATCTTTACAGAGAAGGAAATTATATATGTCTTTGTATGGAGTATGTAGAAGGAAGAAACTTAAGAGAAATAATAAAGAATGATCCTGAATATGCAGCAAAAAATGCAGCCAAATGGGGAGAAGAATTGGCAGGAACCCTTTCAATACTTCATTCCTTAAAAATGCCGCTTATTTATCGTGATATGAAACCGGGAAATGTTATTTTGAGACCAAATGGAAGATTATGTTTGATAGATTTTGGTGCTGCCAGATTAAAAAAAGACGCAGTTAGTGATACAGCGCCTACAGGAACAAGAAATTATGCGCCTCCTGAGCAGTTTAGAGGTTATGCAGATGAAAGATCGGATATATATGCACTTGGGAAAACAATAGAGAAAATTGCAGGGAATAAAGCAAGTCCTGCGTTGAAAAGAATTATCGCAAAAGCTGTAAATGAAGATCCTGAAAAACGTTATCAGACTGCCAGGGAAATGAAAAAGGCATTGAAAAGACTGAATAATATCAGAAAATACAGAGGATACATACTTGCAGCGGCTATCTTACCAGTCATATTGATCTTTGCAGTTTATATTAATTCTGTAAGAGCAGACAAAGAAAGCCTTACGGCCGATGGTTACAGAAGCCAGTTGATAGAGGAAAAAGAAGAGTATTTAAGAATTTCTGTAAAAAACGGGAATATTGAAGAGGCCCTTAATAAAATAGATGACTTTATTTTAGAGGCTGATGAAGAAAATATATCAGAATTATGCTATGAATCCGGACTGGCAGCTTTTTTTGAATTAGAGGATTACGAAAAGGCTCTGAATTATTTTGAGAAAACAGATTTTGAAAAGATTCCAGAGGCATCATATCTAAGAGACATATCAAAAAACTTATCAATTCTTTCTGAAGACAGACCGGCCATAAAAGAATATCTCGGCAATTTCAGAAAATTTAGTTTAACTAAGGTAATTGAAGAGGATAAAGCAAGAAATCTTCTTTATATAGCAAGAACAGAACTGATCATAAGTCCATTGTTCGAAGAAAATCAAAAGAATGAAATTTTGAAAAAAGCCTGTGAAGATATCGAACTTGTAGAAGATATCATAAAGAAAAATGATAAATGCAAAAAGCTTGAGACAGAAACGGCGGATATTAAATTTATGATCGCAGAAAATCTAAACTATGATCATATTGCCATAGAAGCAGGGATAAAATGGCTCGAGTCAGTTGATCCGTCAGAAGATAAAGAAAAAACATTGATGAGAATATCAGAAATAGAAAATTTGCTGGAGAAAGAGGGAGACGAAGAGAAGATCATAAACTTTTATGAAAAAGCAGAAAAGCTTCTTCCTTATGAAGTTGGCGAAACGTATTTGAAGCACATGAATCTGATATTGGAAAAAGGAGGAGAGTTGATCAAATTAAAGGAACTTTTGGCCAATGCAGCTCTTTGTGAGGACATAAAGGATACAGATGAATTTGTTTTAACAGAAAAGAGAGTTAAGGAGATATTGAGTGAAAATGAGAATTAAAAATTTTAATGGCAGGGTAAAAAAACTGATAGCTTTGGTGCTTATCATGCAGACACTGACTATAACAGAGCTGCCGCTATATGCAGCTGAAAGAGTTGAGATAAGAGATGAGTCAGGACATGAACTGATAATTTCCAAAGACGGAACTCTTAAAATGACTGGAAACTGCGTATTTAATTTCAGCGGGAATTTTGATGGGAAAATTCTTGTAAATGATATGGGAATAGATGGAAAAGAAGAAAATTTTACCGAACTGAAAGATAAAAGATACCGGATAAGCTATGGAGAAGAAAAAAATATTTCATTTGTTGTTCTGGATGAGGATAAAATGCTTTTCAGACCGGTTAACGGTCTTCCGGAAATTATCCATATAAGACCATCAAAAGCAGTGGGTGAAGGACCGAAGGTTAATTTCACTTACGAAATGGATATGGAAAGAAATTCTGTTGCATATCTTAAAGGAAGACGTCCGGAAATTGAGTTAGGAGCTTCTGAAGGTATGGCAACATATCTGGAAATACGCTCAGGAGATCAGCTGAAAAAAATAAGAATTATTGATGAGAAATATATATATGATTTCAGTGAGGGAAGTTATAGTGTAAAAGTTTGGAATGAGGATTCAAAAGGAAAAAAATATGAGGCAGAGCTTCCGTTTAATAATTTCATATATGATAAAACTGCACCCGAAAAGCCACAGTTTGAGAACAATATAAAGATCCGGAACGGAGAAGAAATATTAGTAAATGAAAATACTAAAATAAAATTAACTTCAAAAGATGACAGGAGTGGTATAAAAAAATATTTATTTGAAACTCAGGATGGAAAGAAAAGAGAAGGACGTGAGTTATCAATAGATGAAAATTTCAAAGGCGAGTTAAAAATATATGCTATGGATAATTGCGGAAATATGTCTGAGGCGTTGGAAATTCCAAAAATCATATCAGACCGTGAAGCTCCACAAATTAAAAAATTCACTGCTGATACAGAAAACGATCTTTTGATAATTAATGCAGAAGCCGAAGATAAGCTTTCAGATATCAAAGAAATAAATATCAGTCTGGATGGTGAACTATTAGAGGTGAAAAAAGATAAATATTTAGTTAAAGCAGAAATACCCCTTAAAATAATGAAAAAGGGAAAACATAAGCTAATTTTAAGCTGCGTGGACAGTGCAGAAAATAAAAGTCAGAAAGAAATGATATTTTTGCTGGAGGATGATAGCGCTCCTGAGATTTCGTTAAAAGGGATTGAGAATATGAGAATCTATAATAGAGATATCGAATTAAAGACTGAGGCAGCAGATGATGAACTGAAAAGTTTATCCTGTATAGCAGAAAAATATGATGAGGAGGGAAATCTGACAGATAGAAAAGAATACCCGGGGGGAAAAATTAAATTTACTGAAGAGGGTAATTATAAAATCAAAGTTGCAGCGGAGGATATGAGCGGCAACAGGTCAGAACTTATAAGATGTTTCAGCATAGATAAGACAGCGCCAGAAATAGCAGATTTTTCCAATATTGATCAGAAATATCTTAGAAACATTTTCCTTAAAAGAGACAGTTCCTACATAGCGTATGATCCGAACTTAAAGGAAACTGAGATTTTCTTAAACGGACGGAAATATGATGGGAAAAAAATAACAGAGCCTGGACATTACGTGTTATCGGTAAAAGCTGTTGATAAGGCAGGAAATGACGCAGAATCAGCTGTGGAATTTGTCATAAGACATAAGGATAATCGAAGCCGTTAATATCTAACGCTCTTATAGAGAATTAAAAATCTTTAGTTTTTTGTTTTTGTTTTTTTAGGACTTCGCCTATTACGCCGTTCGCCTTAAAGTTCCTACGAGGAACGCTCTCGCTTTGGGCTCCGACGCAGCAGTACGTAATGCCGCAAAATACGCGGGCATAACTGCTGGCGTCTCGCACAATCCTCGTTGGAAACAGATAAGTCGAACAACGCAACAGGAGATAATCCAGAACAAAAACGTTAGCGTAAAATTTCCCTCGGAAAATTGAATAGAAAAGAAAAAAGAACATCCTGACGTGTGATATGATATTAGCTTGTGACACAAATATCATTAAGGAGGATGTTCTCTTTATGGAAAACATTATACGCTATTTTATGTATGACTGCATCAAAAATCTTTTCAACACCAAACTCAATCTTTACAAAGATACAACTGACCTGGCATACTTTGTATTAAACGTGCAGGAAGAAGTCCAGGAGCTTGGAAGACGGTTCATACAGGATACTCTGCAGGAAATGAACCAGCTGATTAAGGATATGCCTGAGCGCAAAAACAACTGGTATGTTGAGCATAAAGGAGATTCCAAAAAGATCCTTACGTCATTAGGAGAGGTCATTGTAAACAAGACCCTTTATACATCAAAATTTGAAACAGATGAAAACGGGAAATATCTGGAATGCTATCTTTTGGATAAGGTTCTCGGGCTGAGTCCAAATCAAGCCATGACAGAAGATGTCACAGCAAAAATATACAAAGAAGCAGCGCTCACCTCGTATCAAAAAGCAGGTGAGGAAGCAACTGCCAGAGAAGGTGTTACAAAAGCTGCAGTAAAAAATATACTGCACAGTACACGCTTTCCGAAAAACTTCCAGATACCGGAGCAAAAGCGTATAGTAGAATACCTCTATATTGATGCAGACGAAGACCATTATCATCTTCAGTTCCAGTCCAGTCGGGGAGACCTGAAATATAATTCTGTTGGAAGAAAACTGAACGGTGCAATCAATAAGATCATATATGTATTTGAGGGTATAGAGCCTGTTAGTCCTAAAAGCAAACGGAATCATTTAATAAATACCCACTATTTCTGTCGTGGCAGTGAAGAGGATAATAAGCAGCTCTGGAAAGAGGTATTTGATTACATAGAAAACAAGTATGATACAAGTGCAATAAAGAAAATATATGTCAACTCTGATGGAGGAACATGGATCAAGTCAGGTTACAGAGGGCTTGCGGATGTTACATTTGTTCTTGATGAATTCCATATATCAAAGTACGTTAGCAAACTTATTCAGCATACAAAAGATTCTGAAGATGATGCAAGATCAGAAGTAATGGCAGCCATACGGGATGGAAAAAAATCTGATTTCTTTGAGGTAGTAGAAAAGCTTAAAAACTGTACCACTTCGGAAGCAGTAGTTCAGAGGATTGATTCTGCAGCGTCATATATTTCTTCAAACTGGACTGCGGCAAAGTACCGGTTAAAAAAATCAGAAGGAGTTGTAGCCTGCAGTGCAGAGGGACATGTCTGCCATGTACTGTCCAAGAGGATGAGTACGTTGCCGATGGGATGGTGCAGGTTAGGCGGATCCAAGATGGCTCGCTTGCGTGAGTATTATTATAATGGTGGAGATATGCTGGAACTGGCAAGGTTTCAGAGGAAAGAAATCCCCATGGCTGCAGGAGCCGAAGAAGTAGTTCTTAGTGCACGGGCAATGCTAAATTCAGAGCGAACTGACAGGAGTAAATCACTGATCGAATATGGCAAATATGCTGAAAGTATCCGCTCAAGTATATCAGTACAAAGCAGTAAAAGACTAAGTTTCCAACTTAATGGCAAATTGAAATTTTGATAGTGATAGTTTGAGCTATTTGAGCCAGGGATGATCGTCACGTATCAGCAAAATATAGTGCCAGGTGAGGTATGAAAACATGATCCATGGAAAAGTCTCAGATGAACCTTGAAATGAAAAACTGAAGATGTAGGTTTAACATTGCAGAGCCACTTTTCGCCCACCCCGTTTACTTTTGATGGTAAGCGAAATGCAACTGCCCCACCCCAGCTCAAAGTGGCTCTGTGGATGTGACAGCACTTGTACTGTATATGTCGTTGCCGAATTTCCTAAGGCTTAAGACAGCTTCATGGAATTTTTATCTATTTTGACTTCCTTAAAATCAAGGTTTTAGAACTAAAGACATGCGGTAAAGGTTACATTACCCTTCAAAACTGCGAGGGCTTATTTATTGAACCCTGAAATAGAAAAAGCCAGGGGAAAGGTGGAACGTATCCAAAAGAAACATCATTTGAACCCGCCCGGCGAAATCAGCTTTTTACGCAGACTTGTGCCACAGGCGAAGAGCTCTTAGTCTTGAACGAATCGCCTGTGGCACTATGTCGGAGTTAAAGCGGAGTTCGACGGAAAGTCGGGTTCTTGTGTTTCGTTGGATACGTTCCGACCTTTCCCCGTCAAATTTAAAATATTTGTCATAAAGGGCTTTTTAAAACAAGAAAAACATGATACAATCTATATGCATCTAATATCATATCTGAGTGCATAAGGATTTTCTATTTTCAAATTTCCGAGTACAAATTTACGCTGCCAACAAAAACCTATAGTTTGACATCATTTAAAAATTGGTGTTATATTACATGATATTGAAGTAAATTTTTTGAATTCTTGTTTATGGAGAAATTATGTACAGAGATAATACAAAAGAAGTAAGAATTGGAGACAGACTGATAGGAGGAGGAAATCCGGTACTTATCCAGTCAATGACTAATACAAGGACAGATGATGTCGATGCAACAGTAGAGCAGATATTGAGGCTTGAAGAAGCCGGCTGTGAGCTCATAAGATGCACTGTTCCTACAATTCAGTGTGCTGAGGCCTTCAAGGAAATAAAAAAAAGAATTCATATTCCGATAATCGCAGATGTACATTTTGACTACAGAATGGCAATTGCTGCTATTGAGAATGGTGCTGATAAAATAAGGATCAACCCCGGAAATATTGGTGGAGAAGATAAGATCGCAGCCGTAGTCAAGTGCGCAAAAGAGCACGAAGTGCCGATAAGAGTCGGTGTTAATTCGGGTTCACTAGAGAAAAATCTCATAGAAAAATATGGCGGTGTTACAGCCGAAGGACTAGTGGAAAGTGCTCTGGATAAGGCTGCAATGATAGAAAAGCATGATTATGACAATCTTGTAATATCAATAAAATCGTCTGATGTGCTTATGTGCATCAAGGCTTATGAGCTCGTTGCGGAGAAATCCAAATATCCGCTTCATGTAGGTATTACGGAAGCCGGAACTGTTATGAGCGGAAACATCAAGTCATCGATCGGACTTGGTATCATCCTTCATGAGGGTATTGGAGATACTATAAGAGTATCCCTTACAGGTGACCCTGTAGAGGAGATCAGAAGCGGAAAGCTCATATTAAAAACTCTGGGACTTAGAAAGGGAGGAGTTGAAGTTGTTTCCTGCCCTACCTGCGGAAGAACCAGAATTGACCTTATTGGTCTTGCAAATGAAGTTGAGAAAATGGTTCAGGGTTATGACCTGGATGTCAAAGTAGCAGTTATGGGTTGTGCGGTGAATGGACCGGGAGAAGCCAGCGAAGCTGATTTCGGTGTTGCCGGCGGTGTCGGAGAAGGACTTCTTTTCAAAAAAGGAAAAGTTATAAAGAAGCTTCCTGAATCTGAATTATTGGGGGCATTAAAGGATGAGCTTGACAAAGCCGTTTTATGAAGTATTTCCAACATTGAAACTTGAGGGAGAAGAGCATCAGCTCTTCTCCCTTGTTGGCGTTAAAAGGATCATCAGTTCCAAGAAAAGGGACAGATTTAATATTTATATAGAAAGTCCGAAGCTTATAAATAAGCAGATGATAGGGCATGTTGAAAAATCGCTTTCAAAACAGCTTTTTCCAAAAAACAATGTGAGTTTTATTCTTCACGAGTCATTTAAGCTTTCGGAGCAATATACGGCAGAAAGCCTTATGAGTCTTTATAAGGAGAGTATCAGTATAGAACTCAGGAAGAATGAGCCTATTCTTTACAATTTATTCCGGCATGCAGACTTTGATTATAGGGATGGAAATAATGTGAAAATGGAAGTTCCGGATAATATAGTCTCGCGTGAAAGGGCAGAGGAACTTGCGGATTATCTTGTAAATGTAATGAATGTCCGCTGCGGATTAAAAACTGATATAAAAGTGACCTATAAAAAAGAGGATCGCTCCAATGAAGCAATGGAAGCGGAGATCAGGGTTAAGAATGAAATAGCAGCAATAACCGCTGCCGCCTATGCTTCAGAGAATAAGGCAAAGGAAGAAAAAGCCAAAAAAGAAGAAAAAGAGTCTAAAGACAAGGGAAAAGGTAAATTTTCCAAAGGATCGTTGCGCCTTGACAGGGCTGATTCCTCCAAAAATAAAAATCCGGATATCATTTACGGTCGTGAATTTGACGATGAGATCACCCAGATAAAGGATCTTGTCGGTGAGAACAGTATGGTTACCATCAGGGGTCAGCTTATAGGCTATGAAGAACATGCCATAAGAGGTGAGCGAAGCGTAATATCCATGGATATTACTGATTTCACGGATTCTATTTCCATGAAGCTTTTTATAAAGAATGAAGAACTTGGAGAATTCAGGGAAGCCATAGGTGCGGCAGGACTTGAAAAGGGCAAACCCGGACAGTTTGTAAAAGTAAAGGGTATGCTAAATCTTGACAATTTCGAGCATGATATCGTTCTTGGCGGAATCCGCATGATAAGGAAGATAGGCTCTTTCGTGGTACCGAGGGTTGATAATGCTCCGGTAAAGAGAACAGAGCTTCATTGTCATACAAAGATGAGTGAAATGGATGGAGTTACCGACGTCAAGACCATTATAAAGAGGGCAGCCGGCTGGGGATGGAATTCCATAGCCATAACAGATCATGGAAATGTGCTTGCCTTTCCGGAAGCCAATCATACGAAGGCAGATCTTGACAATAAAGACTTCAAGATCATTTACGGAGTAGAAGGATACCTTGTAGATGATGAAAAGGACATAGTCTGGACCATAGGAGAGAAGGATGGAAAAGATCTGCACAGCCTTGATGAGGACTTTGTCGTATTTGATATAGAGACCACAGGTTTTTCACCTGAGAAAAACAAAATAATTGAAATCGGCGCGGTTCGTGTGGAAAAGGGTCAGATAGTAGACCATTACGATGAATTTGTTAACCCGGAGGTGCCGATCCCTTTTAGAATCGAGAGTCTTACGGGAATCAATGACTCTATGGTTAGTGGTGCAGATACTATAGATAAGGTTTTGCCACGCTTTCTTAAATTTGCAGAAGGGGCGCATGTAGTAGCTCATAATGCTGCTTTCGATACAACTTTTATTGCAAAAAATGCAGCAGATTTGGGACTTTCCTTTGATAAGATCATAGTGGATACGGTTGAGATGGCGAGATTTATGCTTCCGGGCTTAAACCGTTACAAGCTGGATACAGTGGCGAAGGAGCTCAATGTATCACTTGAGAATCACCACAGGGCAGTAGATGATGCAGGTGCCACTGCGGAAATCTTCGTAAAGCTTTGCGAGAGACTTCGTGAACAGAAGGTAACAAGTCTTGAAGAGCTTAAGAAGATGAATGTTGCCACTGAAAATACTATTAGAAAGCTGCCTTACTATCATGTGATAATCCTTGCGAAGAATGAGACGGGAAGAGTTAATTTATACAGACTGGTTTCGATGTCGCATCTTAAATATTATCAGAGACGCCCCAGGATACCGAAAACTATGCTGGCAAAATACAGGGAAGGACTGATAATCGGAAGTGCCTGTGAGGCAGGAGAACTTTTTCAGGCTTTAGAAAGAGAACTTCCGGAAGAATCACTGGCAAAGATAGTTAACTTTTATGATTATCTGGAAATTCAGCCGGTTGGCAACAACTTCTTCCTTTTGAAGGCGGATAACCAGTATGAGACTGTGGAGGATCTGCAGGATATAAATAAAAAGATAGTCAAGCTTGGAGAACAGTTTAACAAGCCCGTTTGTGCTACCTGCGATGTGCATTTCCTTGATCCTTCGGATGAAGTCTACAGACGTATCGTAATGGCAGGAAAAGGCTTCGCTGATGCTGACGAGCAGCCTCCTCTTTTCTTAAGGACGACGGATGAAATGCTCGAGGAGTTTAAATATCTCGGCGAAGAAAAGGCAAAAGAGGTAGTTATCACAAGACCAAATGAAATAGCTGATATGGTCGATTATATAACACCCGTGCGTCCTGATAAGGCACCGCCGGTCATTGAAAATTCTGACAGTACGCTTAGAGATATCTGTTATAAACAGGCTGAGGAGATCTATGGAGAGAATCTTCCGAGTCAGGTTAAGGACAGACTTGAGATAGAGCTTAAGTCTATTATCGGAAACGGCTATGCGGTTATGTACATTATTGCGCAGAAGCTGGTATGGAAATCGGTAGAAGACGGATATCTGGTAGGATCGAGAGGTTCTGTAGGTTCCTCCTTCGTTGCAAATATGGCGGGAATAACAGAGGTTAACTCGCTTCCGCCGCACTATCTCTGCCCTAAATGCCATTACTATGACTTTGATTCACCGGATGTAAAGCAGTACGCAATGAAGAGCATGTGTGGCTGCGATATGCCGGATAAGGTATGTCCTAAATGTGGAGAACAGTTGGTAAAGACCGGATTTGATATACCTTTTGAGACTTTCCTTGGCTTTTCGGGAGATAAGGAGCCGGATATCGACCTTAACTTCTCCGGTGATTATCAGTCAAAGGCACACAAATATACAGAAGTTATTTTCGGTGCAGGACAGACCTTCAGAGCAGGAACGATAGGTACACTTGCTGAAAAAACTGCCTATGGATATGTACGAGGCTATTGCGAGGATCATGATGTTCATAAAAGGCGTGCGGAAATGGAAAGACTTGCGCATGGATGTGAAGGTATCCTTCGTACAACGGGACAGCATCCGGGTGGAATCGTAGTTATGCCGCAGGGTGAGGAAATCTACTCGTTTACTCCGATACAGCATCCTGCGAACGATATGACGACACCGATAATCACAACTCACTTTGAATATCACTCGATCGACCATAACCTCTTAAAACTTGATATTCTCGGGCACGACGATCCTACTATGATTCGTTTCCTCGAGGATGCCACAGGAGAGGATGCTATATCGATACCATTGGATGAACAAAAAGTAATGTCACTTTTCACGAGTCCGAAGGCGTTGGGAGTAGAGCCGGATGATATCGGCGGATGCCCTACGGGAACTCTTGGTATTCCGGAGTTTGGAACAGACTTTGTTATACAGATGCTGGTTGATACACAGCCGCATACTTTTTCGGATCTAATCCGTATTTCGGGCCTTTCCCATGGTACCGATGTATGGAGTGGAAACGCCCAGCTTTTGGTAAATGAAAAGGGAATGAAGCTTGAAGAATGTATCTGCTGTCGAGATGATATCATGCTTTACCTTATCAATAAGGGCATGGATCCGGCACTTTCATTTAAGACTATGGAGTCTGTGCGTAAGGGTAAGGGATTAAAGCCTGAAATGAAAGAGGCGATGATAGCAGCGGACGTTCCGGAATGGTATATTGATTCCTGCCTTAAGATAAAATACATGTTCCCTAAAGCGCATGCTGCAGCTTACGTAATGATGGCCTGGAGAGTTGCCTGGTTTAAGGTTTACAGGCCGCTTGCCTATTATTCGGCTTTCTTCTCAATAAGAGCCGGAAATATTGACTATGCGACAATGTGCCAGGGAAAAGGTAAGCTCGAGGCGACACTTAAAGTGCTGACGGATAAGCTTAAAGAGCAGGGTAAAAATAAAATGACCGCTACTGAACTTGATGCTATCAGAGATATGAGACTAGTTCAGGAAATGTATGCGAGAGGCTTTGATTTTGCTCCGATCGACATAAATAAAGCTGATCCTAAATATTTCAGACAGGTGGATGACAAGAGAATAATGCCTCCGCTCTCATCGGTAGAAGGAATGGGCGGAAAAGCTGCTGATGCATTGGCACACGCTATTGCGGAGGCAGCGGCTGACGGACCTTTCCTTTCAGTGGATGATTTCTGCATAAGGACAGGCTGTTCAAAAAATATGGCACCTAAACTTAAGAGCCTTGGACTATTAGGAGATATACCCGATTCAAACCAGCTCTCGATATTTGATTTTTATTAAATTTAATCAGAGGTTGACTTATATTTTTTTGGGTGCTAAGATAATATTTAATTGAAAAATGAAACCGTTGAGGCGGAGATAAAGGTGTTGAAACGACATTTACAGAGAGTTCCCGGAAGCTGAGAAGGGAATGAAGGATACTTCATCAAATGGACCGCTGAGGGCATGGTCAAAGGCTTTTGGCTAAGTATTCCATGACGTGATGCACGCGTAAGAGGCAGGAGATATGATGGTATCTCTATGAGATGTGTGATTTTATGATCACATAAGCGGGGTGGCACCGCGGATAAGCAGAATTATTCGTCCCCGGCAGAGCTTGTTAAAAGGCTTCTGCCGGGGATTTTTTGTTATTTATTTTTGAAAATAATTTTAGAAATCGAAAGGAGATTCAGTAGATTATGGAAGGAACAGAAAAGAAAAAAGTAATGCTCTCAGGAATTCAGCCAAGTGGTGATCTTCACCTTGGAAATTACCTTGGAGCAATTAAGAACTGGGCAGTAAGGGCAGAGGAATTTGACTGCTATTATTTCATGGCAGATATGCATACGATCACTGTAAGACAGACACCTGCAGAGCTCAGAAGACGTACTCTTCAGCAGCTCGCACAGTATATTGCATGCGGACTTGACCCTGAAAAGAATACCCTTTTCGTACAGTCGCATGTACCGGCTCATGCACAGCTTGCATGGGTGCTTGAGTGCTATACGATGTTTGGAGAGCTTTCAAGAATGACTCAGTTTAAGGATAAATCTGCAAAGCATCAGGATAATATCAATGCGGGTCTTTTTACTTATCCTTCTCTCATGGCAGCGGATATCCTTCTTTACAAGCCTGATTATGTGCCTGTAGGAGAGGATCAGAAGCAGCATGTGGAGCTTACAAGAAATATAGCTGAAAGATTCAATAATTTATATGGTGATGTATTTACAGTCCCTGAGCCGTATATTCCAAAGGCTGGTGCAAGGATCTACGGACTTACTACACCGGGAGCCAAGATGAGTAAGTCGGTCCCTGAGGGATGCGTATTCCTTATGGACCAGCCGGAGGTCATTGCAAGAAAATTCAAGAGAGCCATTACAGACAGCGACAGGGAAAACTGCGTACGCTACGACAAGGAGGACAAGCCAGGAGTAGCAAATCTTATGAACATTTATGCGGCTGTTACCGGAAAAACGATCGAAGAAATAGAAAAAGAGTTTGACGGACAGGGTTACGGAGTATTTAAGCCTGCAGTAGGTGAAGCTGTTATTGAGGCGTTTCGCCCTATCAGAGAGGAAGCTGAGCGCATGATGCAGGATAAGGGATATCTTGAGTCAGTTTATAAAGAAGGTGCTGCAAGGGCATCAAGAGTAGCCAATAAAACACTTGCCAAAGTTTATAAAAAAGTTGGTTTCCTTATGCCATAAAGAATTAAAGAAACATTCTATGAAAGGCCTGCTGATATCAGCAGGTCTTTTTATATTTTGCGAAAGTTACAAATTACTAATAAAAATTTTGATAAAAATTCTCATTATCGGGATTGATTTAAGTATAACAATAATGTTAAACTGTTACCGTTAGCTCAAGCTAACGTGATATTAAAATAATTATCAGCATTTTCAGGAGGAACAAAAATGAGAAATCTCGAGATTGAGAAGGTTATCGGTCGTCAGATTATTGATTCAAGAGGAAATCCGACAGTTGAGGCAGAAGTTGTTCTTGCAGACGGAACAGTTGGAAGAGGAGCAGCTCCCAGCGGTGCATCAACAGGTGAATTTGAGGCACTTGAGCTCCGTGACGGCGATAAGGCACGCTTTGGAGGAAAAGGCGTGGCAAAGGCTGTTGAAAATGTAAATAATGCTATAAACAGCGCTGTAAAGGGAATAAGCGCAGCAGATACATACGCAGTAGATGCAGCAATGTTCAAGGCTGATGGAACAAAGACAAAGTCAAATCTCGGTGCCAATGCGATCCTTGCAGTATCCATAGCATCTGCAGATGCAGCAGCAAAATCACTTGGTATCCCGCTTTACAGATTTCTTGGCGGAGTGAATGCAAATCGTCTTCCGCTTCCGATGATGAATATCTTAAACGGTGGTGCTCATGCCGCAAACAATATTGATGTTCAGGAGTTCATGATCATGCCTGCCGGGGCACCGAGCTTTTCAGAGTGCCTGCGCTGGAGCACGGAAGTATTTCATTCACTTCAGTCTATCTTAAAGGATAAGGGTCTTGCGACATCTGTAGGTGATGAGGGCGGATTTGCTCCTAACCTTTCAAGTGATGAGGAAGCTATCGAGACAATCCTCGATGCCATAAAGAAGGCTGGTTATGAGCCTGGCAAGGATTTCGTTCTTGCTATGGATGCAGCAGCAAGTGAGTGGAAGGGCAGTGCAAAGGGTGAATATGTTCTCCCTAAGGCTGGCCAGAAATTTACAACAGATCAGCTCATCGACCACTGGAAGAATCTTACAGAGAAATATCCTATCTACTCACTTGAAGACGGTCTTGATGAGGAAGACTGGGATGGTTGGAAGTCTCTTACAAAGGAGCTTGGCGGCAGAGTACAGCTTGTTGGTGATGATCTTTTTGTTACCAATACTGACCGTCTCAGCAAGGGTATTGAGCTTGGAGTAGGAAACTCTATCCTTATCAAGTTAAACCAGATCGGTTCAGTATCAGAGACACTTGAGGCTATCAAGATGGCTCATAAGGCAGGATATACTGCAGTTACTTCACATCGTTCCGGAGAAACAGAAGATGTTGCCATTGCTGATCTTGCAGTAGCTCTTAATACTTGCCAGATCAAGACAGGTGCACCGAGCAGAACAGAAAGAGTTGCAAAGTACAATCAGCTTCTCCGCATTGAAGAAATGCTTGGTGACAGTGCAGTATTCCCGGGATTCGGAGCATTTAACATCAAGAGATGATAAAAACATATTTCTTTTAAGAAATTTTTCATCTTAACTATTGATGACATAGTCAGATCAAGCCTTTAAGACTTTTTACCACAGTAGAGCACTGTTGTGGTAAAAAGTTTTTTTGTTTAATTCGATTTATTGTGATAAAATTAAATGATCAGTTAAATAGGGGTTTATATTCGGAGGGAAGCTAAGTGCAAAAGACATTGCATGCAAGCGCAGGCTTGATCAAAGCCGGTGTACATATCTTTCTTTTTTTATTATTTTCTATGTTTTTTTCCACACAATCTGTTTATGCATATGAGATATCTTCAAATGGTCTCTCGGTTGATGACATTATCAACGGGGAGAATTATTCTGCTGTTCTTTATAATAATTCTAATGGTCTCCCGACATCTGAAGCAAATGCCATAGTGGAATCAGACGAGGGCTTCATATGGATAGGAAGTTACAGCGGACTGATACGATATGACGGCAATAATTTTGAAAGAATGGATTCACGTATGGGAATTGCCAATGTTTTCTGCCTTTATGTTGATTCTGCTAACCGATTGTGGGTAGGAACAAATGACAGTGGCTTATATATGCTTGATGAGGGGGATTTAAGAAAATATGGAAAAGAAGACGGTCTGAGCTCACTTTCCATCAGGTCTATTACAGAAGATAACGATGGAAATATCTATATCACAACAACTGATGGAATGGCATATATTGATAAAGGTTTTTCACTTCACAGAATAGATGATCTGAAGATACAAAATGAATATGTCAGGGAAATCTGGATAGACAGCAATAATCTCGTATATGGAGTTACCAGAAGCGGTGCTGTATTCACCATGAAAAATAAAAAGGTAGTCAGTTATTTTGCCGACGGTGAGCTTGGAATATCAGATATACATACGCTGCTTCCGGATCCTTATAATCCGGGATATATCTATATCGGAACTTCACAGTCGGAAATATACTACGGAAAACTGGAAAAGATATTTAAGTTGAGACATAAGATCAGGATAAAACCTCTATCCTATGTAAATTCATTTAAATATACCGATGATGGATTATGGGTATGCACCGATCAGGGAATTGGAATCGTCAGGGACAGGAAATTTTATCCGCTTTTAGACCTGCCGTTTGATTCATCCGTAGAAGGAATGATGATAGATTACCTTGGAAATCCATGGTTTGCATCTTCTAAGCAGGGTGTAATGAAGATTGTCAGAAACCGTTTTACGAATGTATTTGATAAATACAAGATAAGGGAAGATGTCATAAATACGACTTGCGAACATGATGGCAAACTTTTTATCGGAACCAAAACAAATGGTCTGATAGTAATTGATGATGAAAAAAGGCTTGGATCGATCCCGATTAAAACTGCAAGGACGGCGTCGGGTGAGAAACTCAATGACACAGATCTGATTGAAACGTTATCAGAATGTAAGATAAGGTCTTGTATTAATGACAGCAGGGGCAGGATGTGGATCTCAACATTCAGCGAGCATGGCCTCATCAGATACGAGGAAGGAAATATCGTAAAGTTTACGACAGATGATGGAATGCCTTCGGACAGGATTCGTGCTGTTTGTGAACGCAGTGACGGATCATTTGCAGTTTGCTGCGGAAACGGACTTGCTATCATTAAAGATGACAGAGTGGTTAAGGTTTATGATGAAAAAAATGGGATAAAAAATACTGAGATCCTTACTGCTGCCGAGATGGAGAACGGAGATTTAATATTAGGAACGGATGGCGGCGGTATTTACATTATAAGCGGAGATAAAGTTACGAATTTTGATATAGAAGACGGACTTGGATCAGCTGTCATAATGCGCCTGAAGAAAAGCCGTTACGGTAACTTTGTATGGTTTGTTGCAAGTAATTCTATAGGATATATAGATTCTGATCATAAAATTGTAACGATAGAAAGCTTTCCATATACCAACAATTTTGATATATATGAGAATTCCAAGGGTGAAGCATGGATAATGAGCAGCAATGGAATTTATGTAGCTTCGATAGAAGATCTTAAAACTGATAATGATATTGAACCGTTCTTTTATGGAATGGATAATGGTCTTCCGTGCATAACATCGGCGAATTCCTACAGTGAGCTTACAGAAGAAGGTGATCTGTATATTGCAGGTTCTAATGGAGTTGCGAAGGTTAATATAAATAAAGATTATGAGCAGCTCGGAGAGCTTAAGATAGCTGTTCCTTATGCCGAAGGGGATGATAAACTCATATATCCTGATGATACAGGCGAATTCCTTATTCCTTCGGATGTAAAAAAACTTACCTTTTATGCATATGTTTATAATTATTCACTGGCAAATCCGGATATAGATTATAAGCTTGACGGATTTGATGAAAAATCCATGACAGTAAAACGAAGCAAATTCAAGCCTTTGGTTTATACGAATCTTAAGGGAGGCGATTACAGGCTTGCGATAAAAATAAAAGACAGCCAGAAAAATGATGAAAAAGAGCTGGATATTTCTGTCATAAAACAGAAAACATTCCTGGAATACTGGTGGGCACCAATTCTTATAATCATTATAGCGGCTGCCGTAATGTCTATACTGATAAGTTTATATATAGACTATAAAACAAGAAAATATATCGAGAAAGAAAATGAACAGAAACAGCTTGTACGTGAGATAGTTGAAGCGTTTGCAAAGATCATAGATATGAAAGACCGCTATACAAACGGTCATTCTTCAAGGGTAGCAGAATATACATCAAAGCTGACAAAAGAACTGGGCTATGATGATGATACTGTCGAAAAATATTACAATATTGCCCTGCTTCACGATATAGGCAAAATAGGTATTCCTGAGGAGGTTCTGAATAAAAAGCAGGGACTTACCGATGAGGAATACAAACTTGTAAAAAAACATGCGGAAATGGGATATGATGCATTGAAAAATATCAGTATAATGCCTGAACTCGCAGTGGGTGCCGGATGTCATCATGAAAGACCTGACGGTAAGGGATATCCGAAGGGATTAAAAGGAGAAGATATTCCGAGAGTTGCTCAGATAATTGCTGTTGCAGATGCTTTTGATGCAATGTATTCCGACAGACCATATAGAAAATGTATGAGATATGAAGACGTGATCGAAAGAATAAAAGAGGCAAGAGGAAGCCAGCTTACGGAGGATGTAGTAGATGCATTTTTGAGACTGGCTGAAGAAGGCAAACTGGAAGAATAAAGAGTTTGTAATATTTGTCATTGTGTACAGTATACAATGAAATGAATATTGTGTGCAAAGAAATGTGTGCAAAAATCATTTTATATGATATAATAATATATGATAAATTAGAATAAACTTATAAAAAATGCGAAAAAAAGAAAATTTTTTTATTTAACTACAAAAATCAGTTGACATTTTTACAAACTTGTATCAATATGTATACATAAGAAAAATTACAGGGAAGAACTATGCAAATTATTACATATCTGCATGGAAGTATGAGAGGTCACAATGAAAGTTGAAGCACATGCAAAGATAAATCTTGCATTGGACATTACGGGAAAACGACCGGATGGTTATCATCTCGTAAGGATGGTGATGCAGAGTCTTGCGCTTCATGATACGATTGAAATTGAAAAGGCAGCTAATGATGGAAGGCAGATAGTTCTGCATTCAGACTCTGAACTGATCACAGATGATGAGAACAACCTTGCCTGGAAGGCAGCAAAACTGCTTATCGATGAATTTGCCATCACAGATACTATCGTTATCAGGATCAAAAAGTGCATACCTATAGCTGCAGGCCTTGCAGGAGGAAGCAGTGATGCGGCTGCAGTACTTAAGGGTGTTAATAAACTATTCAGCCTCGGACTTAGTGAAAAAGAGCTTATGGAAAGAGGGGTAAGACTTGGAGCAGATGTTCCTTACTGCATATGCGGTGGAACGATGCTTTCTGAAGGCATAGGAGAAATCCTTACAAGAACGGAAGGAAAAATGCCGTCCTGTGGTGTGCTGCTCGTCAAACCCAAAGAAGGGGTTTCCACAAAGAAAGTTTATCAGCTCTTTGACAGTCTGGAGAATGAGATTCACGCTGACGTTGACGGAGTGCTCGAAGGATTGAGGAAAGAGGATCTTGCCTATATTTCGGATAGAATGTCAAATGTTCTTGAAAAAGTGACAATTCCGATGCTTCCTGTAATTGATGCTATTAAGAAGGACATGATCAAAGCCGGTGCAATCGGCAGTCTGATGAGCGGAAGCGGTCCTACAGTTTTTGGATTTTTTAAGGAAAAAGATTCATTGGAAAAAACCTATAGTTTAATGAAAGAAAATTATGCAGATGCGGAAGTAATAGTAAGCTGCATAGAGTAAACAAACATTTTTCAGGAGGGTAGAATTATGGTAAAGAAGGTTGTCGAATACGATTACATCAAGGAAGATAATGATGCATTCCTTCCCTTGAGAGATACTGTATTCAATCAGCTTAGGCTGCAGATTCTTCATGGAGAACTGAAGCCGGGTGAGAGACTTATGGAGGTAGCTCTCGCAGAAAGACTTGGAGTTTCCAGGACTCCTGTACGTGAAGCAATCCGTATGCTCGAGCAGGAGGGACTTGCAGTACTGCTTCCAAGACGTGGTGCTCACGTTGCAAGCATTAACGAAAGACAGCTCGAGGAAATGCTTGAAGTGAGACGTACACTTGAGACATTTACAGTTAATGCAGCATGTTCAAGAATTACAATGCCGGAACTTAATGATCTGAGAAAGGCAAATGATGATTTTGCAGCAGCTGTTAAATCAGGTGATGTTATCAGAATTGCTGAAACAGATATTATTTTCCATGATCGTATCGCTCATTATGCAGGAAACAGCAAGATAGAGGATATCCTGCATCATCTTAAGGAACAGCTTTTCAGATATAAATATGAGTATCTTAAGGATACAACAGATTATGATCATCTTGTAACTGAGCATAACATGATCTGTGATGCGTTTGAGCATGGAAGCAATGATAAGGCTGTTGAGGTTATAAAGCTTCACATTGATACACAGGAGCTCAGCATATACTATCATCTGAGAGATGAGCAGGAAATCGAGGAGAAGTATAATCGTAGATGAACAAAGATGTTATGGTCACGGTAAGCGGCTTTCAGGTAAATGAGTTTGATGAAAACGACAATATAGAGCTGATGACCAACGGTAAATACTCCAAAAAAAAAGACAGGGGCTATCTTCGTTACGAAGAGGTCTCTGTCGACACCGGAGTTACTAAAACAGTAATGATTTTTGATGAGCACTCGCTTGAGGTAACACGAAGAGGCGGCGTTCAGCTTCATATGACTTTCCTTGAAGGACAGAAAACTATGACAAGCTATAACACACCTTTTGGAAATCTTCTAGTAGGTATTGATACTGACAAGTACATCTATAGGGAAGATGAGAAATCAATTGATATCAAGATCAAATATGCTCTTGAGATCAATCATGAGTTTATAGCTGATTGTGAGTTGACTACAAAAATAACACCAAGGAATACAGAAGCTACGCGGCAGCAGTAAAGCGTCCGGGTGGCTTTTTGTTACATAAGTTTTTAGGAGGGAAAGTTAGAATATGAAGATCAGAAAGGCCGTAATACCGGCAGCAGGACTTGGAACCAGATTTTTGCCGGCTACTAAGGCACAGCCTAAGGAAATGCTTCCAATTGTGGATAAGCCAACTATTCAGTATATTATAGAAGAGGCAGCAGCAGCCGGTATTGAGGATATTATTATCGTTACCGGTCGAAGCAAAAGGTCGATAGAGGATCATTTTGACAGATCCATCGAGCTTGAGATGGAGCTCGAGAAGGATGGAAAAGATGAAATGCTCAATATGGTAAAGGAAATATCTGAAATAGCAAATATTCACTTTATCAGACAGAAACAGCCTCTTGGACTTGGACATGCAGTTCTTACAGCAAGTCACTTCATAGGCGATGAACCTTTTGCGGTTCTTCTCGGAGATGATGTGGTTGTTGCTAAGAAGCCGTGTCTTAAGCAGATGATAGAAGTTTTTGATGAATATAAGACTTCGATACTTGGCGTACAGAGAGTTTCGCAGGATGTTGTTTCAAAATACGGAATTGTTGACTGCAAGGGCGTTGACAGTGATGTTTATAAGGTAAGAGATCTTGTTGAGAAGCCTAAGAAAGAGGATGCTCCGAGTGACATTGCTATCCTTGGAAGATATATCCTTACTCCTTCGATCTTCTCATATCTTGAAACCCAGCAGAAGGGTGCTGGCGGAGAGATTCAGCTTACAGATGCACTTAAGCGTCTTGCAAAGGATGAAGCAATGTATGCTTATGTATTTAAGGGACATCGTTATGATGTTGGTTCTAAGATCGGTTTCCTTCAGGCAAATATAGAATTTGCACTTAGAAATAAAGAAGTTGGAGACGATCTTAAAAATTATCTTTCAGAATTGAATGCAAATATGGATCAGATGTTACAGTACGATTGAAGGGACTAACATATGGTTAAAGGGGCAGATATAAGTTGGATTTCCATGTTGGAAAAACTCGGGATGAAATATGTTGACGAAAACCAGCAGGAATGTGATCCGCTTGATTTACTTAAGGGTTATGGAATTAATACTATCAGGCTTCGTCTTTTCGTGGATCCACCCGGAAGCTGCTTCTGGAGAAAGAACAACGGACAAAGGGTGATGCTCGGTTTCTGCGACAGAAAGGGAGTTTTGGAGACTGCAAAGAGAGTCAAGGATAAGGGATTTAAGCTGATGATCGATTTTCATTATAGCGATCATTTTGCTGATCCGGAACATCAGGACGTTCCAAAACTGTGGTCTGCAGCCGATGAAGTCTGGGCGGTCGCTCTTATACAGGAGCATACAGAAAGATTTCTTGAAGCACTTAGAGATCAGGGTGTGAGTCCTGAATATGTTCAGGTAGGAAACGAGATAAATAACGGAATGCTTTTTCCTCTCGGAAAGTATCCTGAGGAGAGGGGGAACCTTGCAAAATTCCTCACTGCCGGTTATGATGCTGTAAAAACTGTTTTTCCTGATGCTAAGGTAATCACACATCTGGCAGAGGGAAATAACAGGAAGTTTTTTGAGAAATTCTTTGATGATATTATCGGAACTTATAAGGCGAAGACTGATATAATAGGCATGTCTTATTATCCATACTGGCTTGGAAAGACATATAAGGAGACTATAAACGATCTGTCAGTAAATCTTCTTAAGTGTGCTTCTAAATATGGCAAAGAGGTAATGATATGCGAGATCGGTGGTCTTGAGAATGAACCTGATGAAACAGCAAAAATGATAAAACTTGCTTTAGAGGCAGTTGAGGTTGTTCCGGATAATAAAGGTCTTGGAGTGATTTATTGGGAACCTGCTGCCTGCAGCAAGGTACTTCCTGATAATTATCCTTTGGGAGCATGCCGAATGATTAAGGAAAACATTTTACAGTTTACAGATGCGATGAAGGGATTTATGGATCGCTGATAAGAAATATGAAGTTTAAAAATCCGGCATAATGCCGGATTTTTATTTTGCAGAGATTTGAGAAAAAACTCTTATTATATATTTACCCGAGAAAAAAAACGTGTTAAACTGTTAGCTGTATGTTCTAAAATTCTGCGATTAAATACACTTATATGTGATAAAATCTCAGCTTTGTATCTATAGTTCAGGAGGGTTTACAAAATTGAATACGATAACCATTGTTTTAATTGTAGTTTTGGTGGTTCTTATAGCAGCCATTGTAGCACTTTATTTTCTTGGGAGACGACTTGAGAAAAAGCAGGCAGAAGGACAGGCAGCGATCGAAGCAACTTCTGCAACACTTCCGCTTCTCATAATTGATAAAAAAGTTATGAAAATAAAAGATTCAGGACTTCCGGACGCTGTGATATCCCAGATACCCAAGTGGCGCCGTGGAACAAAGGTTCAGGTTGTAAAAGCAAAGATCGGCGGTTATCAGACAATGGTCGGTCAGAAGATGAACCGTATGAATGGAGGACCGGCAACAACAAAGGTTCAGTCACAGATCGTTTCTCTTGTATGTGACAGTAAAGAAGTTTTTGATGCAATACCGCTTAAAAAAGAAGTTAAAGCAACTGTAGGCGGAGGTATCCATATTACGGCAGTAAAGGGAATTCATGGAAATGCTATAGAAAAAGCTCCGGAGAAGAAACTTTCAAAGTTCCAGCAGTGGAAAGAGAATCTTCAGAAAAAGGTTGGAGCAAAGCCTCTTGAATAATCTATGGATTTAAGGAGTCTTAAGATAAAAGCAGTTAAATATATATAAAGAAGGCCCACGATGTAGTCGTGGGTTTCTTTATGCCTATTTGAATTTTAAGGTGAAAAAATAAGGAGATAATAATTTCTATTTATGGGATGTATTGGAAAAAAGCCACTTTTAATGAATGCCAAAATGTGATATAAATTATAAGTGGGTCTTTAAAAAGAATTAGGATTTTTGGCTCCTATGAACAGGTTTGGAGGAACGGTTTAATTATGAAAAGAACTTATTTTTTGTTTGCTGCTGCAATGGCAGCATCTGTAATGCTCAGCGGATGCGGAGAAGAGAAGGATATTTCGACTATTGATGCCTCAAAATATGTAACTCTTGGTGAGTATAAAGGTCTCAGTGTATCAATAAATGATACTACAGTAACAGATGAAGAAGTAGAAGAAGCAGTCAGCGGAAATCTTGCTGCAAAAGGCGTAATGACAGCAGTGACTGACAGAGCTGTTGAAACAGGAGATACTGTAAATATAGATTACGAAGGAAAGAAAGACGGAGTTGCTTTTGATGGAGGAACTGCTGCAGGCTATGATCTTGAAATTGGCTCCGGCACATTTATAGATGGATTTGAGGATGGACTTATCGGTCATAAGACAGGTGAAAAGGTTGCGCTCAATCTTACTTTTCCTGAGAACTACTCATCAGAGGAGCTTGCAGGACAGGATGTCGTATTTGATGTAACGATAAATTCCATCAGCGAGAATGTTGTTCCAGAGCTTACCGATGAGGTTGCAAAGGAACTTGATGCAGAGGTTTCTACAAAGGAAGAATATATTGAAAAGGTAAGAACTGATCTGGAGGAATCAAAGCAGACAAGTGCTCGTACGGCAGTTTATTCAGAGCTTCTTGAACTTGCACAGAAAAATTCCGAAGTTGTTTCAGGTGATAAGCTTCCCAGCTCTATCGTAGACAGCATTGCCGAGCAGGAGAAAACTACTTTTGAGTCAAATCTTACAGCATATGGAATGACACTTGAGAGTTATCTTACTAATTTTGGAATGACAGAAGAAGATTTTAATAATGAGATCAGAACTTATTCTGAAAGTTATGCGCAGCAGGAATTACTTGTTCATGCTATCGCTAAGGCAGAGGGAATAGAAATCACAGATGAAGTCCTTCAGAATGCCTACAAGGAATATGCAGAAAGATATGGATATGCATCAGCTGATGAGTTTATCTCAGCACTTAAAGAGCATAAAAGTGAAGAGACATTCAAAGAGGCAACTCTTACAGAAGAAGTGGAAAAATTCCTCTTTGAAAATGCTAATATAGAAAATCCGGAAATGGTTACCTGGACAGAGGACTAAGGAGATACGAAAATGGAAAAATTAGTTGAGATCAGAGAACTTTTTAAGAACAGAGATGAATATATCGGTAAAAAGATTTCAGTCGGAGGATGGATCAGATCAAATCGTGATTCTAAGACTTTTGGTTTTGCAGTAATAAGCGACGGCACCTTTTTTGATACTCTTCAGATCGTATATCATGATAAGATGGAAAATTTTGCTGATATTGCAAAGCTTAACGTTGGAACAGCTATTATTGCAAGAGGTGAGCTTGTGGCAACACCGGATGCAAAGCAGCCGTTCGAGATACAGGCTGATGAGATTGAGATAGAGGGTGCTTCTACTCCTGATTATCCACTTCAGAAAAAACGTCATACACTTGAATACCTTAGAACAATGACACATTTAAGACCACGTACGAATACATTTCAGGCTACATTCCGCGTACGTTCTCTTGTTGCTTATGCGATTCACAGATTTTTCCAGGAGAGAGGCTTTGTTTATGTTCATACCCCTCTTATCACCGGTTCAGATGCCGAGGGTGCAGGAGAGATGTTCCAGGTTACAACGCTCCCTCTTAATGAGATTCCTAAGAATGAAGATGGAAGCGTAAATTATAGTGAAGATTTCTTCGGTAAGGCTACAAATCTTACCGTTTCAGGTCAGCTTAATGGTGAGACTTTTGCTCAGGCATTCAGGAATATTTATACTTTTGGACCTACTTTCAGAGCTGAAAATTCAAACACCACCAGACATGCTGCTGAGTTCTGGATGATCGAGCCTGAGATCGCATTTGCAGATCTTGAGGACGATATGCAGCTTGCTGAGGATATGCTTAAGTATATTATTAAATATGTGCTTGATGAAGCACCGGAAGAAATGGAATTTTTCAACAAATTTGTTGATAAAGGACTTCTTGATAGACTTAATCACGTTATGAATTCTGATTTCGGACGTGTTTCATACACCGAAGCTGTTGAAATTCTTGAGAAAAATAATGATAAGTTTGAATATAAAGTTTCATGGGGATGTGACCTTCAGACTGAGCATGAAAGATATCTTACAGAGCAGGTATTTAAGCGCCCTGTATTCGTTACAGATTATCCTAAGGAGATCAAGGCTTTCTATATGAAAGAAAATCCGGATGGAAAGACTGTTGCGGCAATGGACTGCCTTGTTCCCGGTATCGGTGAGATCATAGGTGGTTCTCAGAGAGAGGATAGTTATGATAAGCTTCTTAAGAGAATTGAAGAACTTGGGATGAGAAAAGAAGATTATGATTTCTATCTTGACTTAAGAAAATATGGTTCAACAAGACATGCCGGTTTTGGCCTTGGATTTGAAAGAGCGGTTATGTATATCACAGGTATGGAAAATATACGTGACGTGCTTCCTTTCCCGAGAACAGTCGGAACCTGCGAGCTTTAATCTTTTCCCGTGTAAATACACAGGAAGGTAATATTACTTCAGATAATTCATTGTGGGAGAATTATCTGTAGTTACTTCAGCGGGGGTAAAAATGAAGAGGAAGATTTGTGTAGTGCTGAGCGTTTGTCTGGCTTTATCTCTGGCTGTTTCTGCCTTTGGTAAGACAAAGGAGCAGATTAAAAATGAACAGGCAGAGTCAAAGAAGAATCTGCAGGAGGCAGAAGGCAAGGTTGATGCCATTGCAGAGGACAAGCAGGATGCGGAAGTTTCAATGAATTCATCCAGAGAAGAACTGGCACAGGTTTTAGCCAATGTCAGTATCATAGAGGATGAAATAGAAGATAAAACAGCTCAGATTGAAGAAGCTCAGACTAAGTATGATGAGGCTTCTGAAAAAGAAGAAAAACAATATGAGGCTATTAAAAAGCGTATACGCTATATGTATGAAAATGGTGGCGCGGATGCTTCTTATATTGAGATTTTTCTTCAGGCAGGAGACTTTATAGATCTTCTGAACAAGGCGAGTTATGCTGAACAGCTTTATTCATATGACAGGGAACTTCTTGAAAAATACAGAACCACAAAAGAAGAGACAAAGGCTTCTGAAGAAAAACTCCAGGCTGAACTTGATGAAATGACAGAGATCAAATCCACTTATGATGAACAGTCTGATGCTCTTGAGAAAACTATCGAAGAACAAAAGGCAAAGGTGGATGACTTTGATACGCTTTTGAGTGGTGCCAAGGCCGATGCCAGCAAGTACAGGCAGGAAATACAGACTCAAAATGCTGAAATTCGTGCAATTGCAGCAGCCGAGGAAGCAGAAGCTGCCAGAAAAAAGGCTGAGGAAGAGGCCAGGAAAAAGGCTGAAGAAGAGGCCAGAAAGAAGGCTGAGGAAGAGGCAAAGAAGAAAGCTGAGGCAGAAGCTGAGGCTTCAAAAGCAGCAGCTGAGTCATCTTCAGCGGATGATTCTGAAGCTGAAAGTGAAGAGGAGGAGTCTGATGATGATGATTCTTCTTCGAGCTCCGGAACTTCGGGAAGTTCGATTGCGTCTTATGCTCAACAGTTTATAGGAAATCCTTATGTGGCAGGAGGTACATCGCTTACTAACGGTTGTGACTGTTCTGGATTTACAATGTCGGTATATGCTCATTTTGGAATCAGTATTCCAAGAAATTCAAGTGCACAGGCGGCAGCGGGTAAGGCTGTTTCATATTCTGATGCACAACCGGGAGACGTGGTTTGTTATCCCGGACATGTCGGAATTTATATAGGCGGAGGACAGATCGTACATGCTTCAACAGAGGCAACAGGTATTAAGATCACCCCTGCAACATATCGCTCGATAACAACAATCAGAAGATTTGTATGAGGTAAATAAAATGATCGATTCACGAATCGGGGAAAAAATGTACGGCCTTTGCGGCCGTATTTTTCCTATTTGCAGAAGTATTACAGGAAATGGAGTAAGAGAGACTTTTAAGATCCTTCAGGCAGAAATACCGGATATTCCTTTTGAGATGCATGAGGTGCCAAGCGGAACAAAGGTATTGGACTGGACTGTGCCAAAAGAATGGAATATAAGAGACGCTTATATAGAAACACCTTCAGGCAAAAGAATATGTGAATTCAGTAAAAATAATCTGAATATTCTGCATTATTCACTTCCAATTGATAAAGTTATTTCTTTATCAGAACTCAAGGAGCATATAACAACACTTCCGGATCAGCCGGATCTAATCCCCTATGCATCGAGCTACTATAAGGAACGCTGGGGATTTTGTATGTCACAGAATGACTTTGATAGGCTGGAAGATGGAGATTATCATGTTTTTATCGATTCAACCCTTGAGGATGGAAGTCTTACTTATGGTGAAATACTTATAAAGGGCGAGACAGATGAGGAGATAATGTTTTCAAGCTATACCTGCCATCCATCAATGGCAAATAATGAATGTTCTGGCCCTGTTGTTCTGACAAATCTTGCCCGTTATATAAAGGATATGCCGAAAAGAAGATATTCATACAGGCTTGTCCTTGCACCGGAAACTATTGGTGCTATCACATACATCAGCAAAAATCTCGACCATCTTAAAAAGCATGTGAAAGCAGCTTTTAATCTTACATGTGTTGGTGATAACAGAACATATTCTATCGTTCACTCGAGATATTCAGATACTCTTGCGGATAAGATACTTGTAAACGTACTTTCTCATCACTATCCCGAATATAAAGATTATTCATATCTGGAAAGAGGATCGGATGAGAGACAGTATCAGGCACCCGGAGTGGATATACCTATGGTGTGCTTTTGCCGTTCAAAATATCATGTATATCCGGAGTATCATACTTCTGCAGATAATATGTCGATAATTTCGGCTGAAGGACTTGCAGGAGCTTATGAGGTCATGATCAAGTCAATAAAGGCACTTGAGTATAACAGATATTATAAGGTACAGACTTTGGGTGAGCCACAGCTTGGAAAAAGAGGACTTGTTCCTACAATGTCATCTAAAGACACATATAAATCAACTTTGGCGTTGAAAGATCTGATCGCATATGCAGACGGAAGAAATGACCTTATAGATATAAGTAATATTATAAAGGTGCCGTTGGATATCCTTTATCCCCTTATTGATAAGCTTATGGATTGTGGATTATTTGCTTATGAAGATTAAATATTATATCTTTGCAGCTGTTATATTAATACTTGAAATCATTTTCACACCTTTAGTACCGGTGGAAAAGAGCTGTGAGTTTGAAAATCTGGATGAGATAACAGATGAAACAGAGTATTTTACACTTCCGGATGGGGATTTTAAGCTTACTATAAATTATAGTTCAACAATAGATAACAGAGCTGAGATATTTATACCACAGATGCAGCTTTTAGAACTGCCATCTACATCGGGAGCAGATGGTTCTGCAGTATACGAATTTACACTAAAGCATGATATGGATCAGGGGATGATACGTTTTGTGAATCCCCAGTCTGATGAGTTCAGGATAAATTCTATAAGAATAGATGCCTCGGAATATATAAACAGGGATGCATTGGTTCCATATTATCTGATAGCTATATTACTGGCAGCTCTTGTTATTTTTGTAGGAAAGCAGCTTGGAGAAAGACCATTCGGAAAAGAGCAGATTATAAGTTTTGTGATACTTTCGCTTGTTTTTTTCATAACTATTGCTCCATGGGTAATTAGTTCGGAGATTTACAGAGGAAGCGATACAAGAGACCATCTTCAACGCATAGAAGGCGTAATGTTTGGACTAGAAGCGGGGCAGTTTCCGGTAATTATTTATCCGAATCTTTGTAACAATTTCGGAGAATTGGGAATCCTTTATCCCAATACGCTGCTTCTTTTTCCGGCTCTTTTAAGGATGGGCGGCTTATCTATGGGTGTAAGCTACCGTATATTTATGGTAGCTATATGTCTCTTTCAGATAGTTGCTGCTTATTTTTCGTCCAGGCTTATATTAAAGACAGGAAGGCTGGCTGTTATTTCGACTGCAGTATATTGTCTTACACCTTATCTGCTCTACAATATGTATCAAAAGGGAACTGCAGCGGGAAAGTCAATGGCTGCGGCATTTATACCGCTTCTATTTGCAGGTATTTACAGTATAGTTACAGAGGAAAAAGGAAAAAAGAAATGGTATCTTCTTCCGATTGCATTTGTTGGAATATTGCAGTCGCATGTAGTATCTACATTCTTTACAGCATGTTTTCTTTTTGTGATAGCCGTAACTCTTTTTAAAGAACTTTTTATGGATCGTGATAATCTGGTCGCACTCTTAAAAGCTGCTTTAGCAACTATTTGTATCAATGCAGGTTTCCTGATCACATTTGTTTATTATTATTTTTCTGATTGGGACAGGAGCAGACTTGAATGGAGAGACTTCTTTGACGGACTTTTGGACTGGGGGCGCCTTACAGGAGATGGGATCAGTTATTTTCCGTTAGCGGTGATCATAGTCTGTGCTTTTGTATATTTGCTAAAGGGTATCAGATTTGAAGATCTTAAGGAAAAAAAGCTTTTTTTAGTTTTTGCAATTGTTGAAATCGTATTTTTCTGGTTATCAACGCCATTCTTCCCATGGAGGATTCTTTGCAGGATAGATGCGATAAATACACTTACCAATCTGATACAGGCACCGCATAGGTTTATACTTTATTGCACAATGCCGGCATCACTATGGATAGCTAAGGCTCTTGATTTCAGAAACGGGAAAAAACTGATGCGGATTCTGACAGGAATAGTGGTCATCGCGCTTCTTCTTTACGGCACAGTTATACAGTTCCAGGAATACTATAAAAAAGCGGTGTTGCTTAATGGAACTTTTGGAAATATCTATACCAGAGTGGCTATGGATTATCTGCCAACCGGAACGACAGAAGAGGATTTTTATTCTGACACAGGAAGAGTTTCTGATGAATCAGTGATCAATTCGATTTATTATGAAAAAGAAGATGGAGTATGCACTTATCTTTATTCCACAGAGTCAGAGGGAGAATATGCTGAATTCCCGTTGTTGTATTATGATGGATATAAGGCCTATGATCAGGATGGCAAAGAGATGGAAGTTTACAAAGGCGACGGTAGTCATGTAAGAGTCTATCTTGAGACAGGCGAAAATCGCAGCATTGTTGTAGGATTTAAGACTAAACGTATATTTACGGCAGTATATATATTCTCAATTGTATCTGCGGTAATTTTCGCAATCATGGGAATTATGCGCTGTTACAGCTTATCTGTTTCCAACGAGGGACGCTCTCGCTGCAAGTGAAAAATCGCAGCGGAACTAGTATCGGCGTTTTTCATGACCCCTCTTTTGGAAACAGATAATCCTCGTAACTCACGCTTACACTAAATTTTACATATCAGAAACATAAAAACAGCCGGAAGATTATTTAGAGTAATCTTCCAGCTGTTTTTTTGATACTTATGAAGTGTAAAAGTTACTGTTCACAGGCAAACTGCGCACTCCGCTACTCTGTACGCTATTTCACTAAGTGCTGAAGCACTAAGTGAAATATGTGTGCGCAGTTATGCCACAATAACTCTGACTGAACACTGGGTTTTGCCCATTGCCGTATGCGCATAATACTTAGCGAAGCAAAGCTGAGCTTAGTATATGCCACACAGAGGGGGCAATCTTAAATGGCAAAACCCGTTACTGGAGCACGCTGAAAGCGTGTGAACAGTAACGTAAAATATAGTGTAAGCCAAACAACGCAACAGGAGATATTCTCAAAGATTTCATCTGTGCTATAATAAAAGATAAGAATTTTTGAGAGGAAAATAAAATGGATAATTATGTTAAACTTCGGGATATTCCGAAGCATTTTGGACTTGAAAAAGGCGACAGTGTATGGATCTCATCCGATATCAAAACACTTCTATATTCTTGTATTGAACACGAAGATGACCATGATATGAATATTCTGATCGATGGGATAATAGATATTATCGGTGAAGAAGGCACAATTCTCATCCCAACATTTAATTGGGATTTCTGTAAAGGTAAGACCTTTGATATAAGAAAAAGTCCTTGTAAGACCGGTGTTATTGGTAAAGTTGCACTTAAAAGAAAAGATTTCAGAAGGACTCAGCACCCTATCTATTCTTTTGCTGTCTGGGGCAAGGATGCCGACTATCTTTGTTCTCTTACAAATAAGAGCTCATTTGGCGCAGATTCGCCCTTTGACTACTGCAGAGAGCATAATACAAAAAATGTCTTCATAGATGTTGAATGCCAGCATTCGTATACATTCGTTCATTATGTGGAAGAACAGGTAGGAGTTCCTTATCGTTACTTAAAGGATTTCACTGCCCACTATATAGATGAAAACGGCATCGAATCAGAACGTACCTACAGTATGAACGTTCGCGACCTCGACGCCGATATATTTGTTACTATTTATCCATTTGAAGAGGATTTTGTAAAAGCCGGAGCATCCAGACGTTATGAAGTTAATGATATTCCAATGAAGACGATAGAAATTGGCAAGACCTATGATATCATTTATAACGATGTCAAAAATAACAAAAGCCGCAAAGTTTGCACTTATAAAGGTCAATAAAGAATGTGTTTTGGTGACTTAGGGAAAGACAAGTCTAAAGGGGTTTATCATGAGAAACAAATTATTTAAGGATTTTGCTGCAATAATGGCAGCAGCAGTACTATTTTCTAATTCTGCGGTGATATCTTATGCGGGAGAAGTGGTGCTTGATGATGAAGTTGCTGAGAAAGCTACCAATGCGGAGCAGAAGGCGGCGGTAAAAGCAGCAAATAAGGCGTTGAAAACGGATACATCTTTTGAGTATGAAATTGAACCTGTTGATGTAAATCTGATCCAGAATCTGGTATCTGCAGGCGAAAGCTCATATTCACTGGCGAAAAAGGGAAAAAATAAGGTTAGATACACCTTCCCTGTTTATAAAAATGGTATTGCAACCGGAAAGACAAAAAGCAAAAATCTTGGTAAAAAGGATGTTTCTCTAAGCGGTACAACATATACATTTACGAGAAACTTCAAGGGTACGATCGAGGCGGATAAGCTGAATTAAAGAGAGGCAGGAGCGGCAGAGGCTGCTCCTGCTTTTTACTGGCGGATATCAAATGCTTGTGGTATCATAAGGGGAGGTCAGAAGACATCATTCCAAGACTGAATAATTAGAGAAGAAATTTGCTACGGAGGACAGGATTTTTGAAACGCGAAGAAATATTTGAGAAGATAACGGAGATATTCAGGGAAGAATTTGATGATGATTCGCTTGTAATAGTTGATGAAACAAATGCAGAAGATATCGAGGACTGGGATTCTCTGGCACATGTGGAACTTGTGATGGAGATGGAAAAGACCTTTGATATGAAATTTAATATAAAAGAAGTTGGAAAACTTGCAAATGTTGGAGAAATGGTTGACCTTATCGAAAGGAAACTGGCAGAAAAATGAATCATTATAAATATGAAGAGCTGGAAATCGGGCAGAAAGAGTCTTTTGAGGTAGAGATAACTGAAGAAATGCTGGATTCTTTCAGAAAGATAACCGGAGACATGAATCCTCTTCACAAAGATGATGAATTTGCAAGGACAAAGGGATTTGACTCACATGCGGCTTTCGGAATGCTGACAGCTTCATTTTTATCAACGCTTGCCGGAGTGTATCTTCCGGGGGAGTCAAGCCTTATACATAATACTGAGATCAAATTCATGAAGCCTGTTTTTGTTGGAGACAAACTCACTGTTAAGGGAGAAGTCGCTGAAAAGAATGATGTGTATAATACAATACGTATAAAGGTTGAAATGAGAAATGCCGATGGGACAAAGGTTTTAAGAGGAAGCATGCAGATAGGAATTGTTTAAGAGAAAAGGGGGTAATTGTATGGATGAAAAGATTGAACAGCTTCAGAAGATCGTAGACGAAGCAGAAAACATTGTGTTTTTCGGAGGCGCGGGAGTTTCAACCGAGAGTGGGATCCCGGATTTCAGATCTGTTGACGGACTTTATAATCAGAAATATGATTATCCGCCTGAGACAATACTTTCGCATGGATTTTTCATGCATAATCCCGGAGGATTTTATGATTTTTACAGGGACAAGATCCTTATGGAAGGCCGGGCAGAAAGACCAAAGCCTAATGCTGCACACTTAAAGCTTGCAGAGATGGAGGCAAAGGGGAAGCTCAGTGCTGTAATAACCCAGAATATAGATGGCCTGCATCAGGCAGCCGGTTCAAAGGTCGTATATGAACTTCACGGTACCGTAACGAGAAATTACTGTATGCAGTGTGACAGGGAATATGATCTTGAATATATGATGGAAACAACAGGTGTTCCGAAATGTGAGAAATGCGGAGGAATAATCAAGCCTGATGTTGTCCTCTACGAAGAGGGGCTTGACGGAAATACGATGAGCGGTGCTACCAAGGCAATTCGTGAGGCAGATGTTCTGATAATAGGCGGAACAAGCCTTGTGGTATATCCGGCGGCAGGATTGGTAGATTATTTCAGAGGGAAACATCTTGTTCTTATTAATAAATCCGCAACCAGTCAAGATTATAAGGCAGATCTCTGTATAGCGGACAGTATCGGAAAAGTACTTGGAAGCATAGTTGTATAAAAATAGTTGAAAAAATACTTGCAATAAAAATCTTTCTATGATAAGATTTTTAATCGTGGTATATCCTTGCTCACATTTCGATGATGTGAGCCAAAAGTCCAAAAGGAGGTAGAAAGATGAACAAATATGAGTTAGCCGTTGTAATCAACGGAAAGCTTGAAGAGGATGACAAGAACGCAGTCCTTGACAAGGTTAAGGCTCTTGTTGAGCGTTTCGATGGTAAGATTACAGCTATCGATGAGCAGGGCAAGAAGAAATTTGCGTATGAAGTCCAGAAGATGAAGGAAGGTTATTACAACTTCATTAAATTCGAGGCTGAGGCAGGAACACCTGCTGAGATCGAAAAGCGTATTCGCATAATGGATAATGTCGTACGTTATCTTATCGTTGTTGATGATGTTGAAGTAGTTGAGCCTAAGGCTGAAGAGACTGCTGAGAACACAGAAGCAGCTGAATAATAAGATACAAAGACCATTCAAAACAAATTTGGAAAGAAAGTAAGGTAATTAAATTATGAATAAAGTTATTTTAATGGGGCGCCTTACGAGAGATCCGGACATTCGTCAGTCACAAGGCGAAGGTTCAACAGTTGTATCAAGGTATACACTTGCAGTAGATCGCCGTTTCAAGAGAGATGGAGCAGATCAGAGTGCTGATTTTATCAGCTGTGTTGCTTTTGGAAAGACAGCAGAGTTCATGGAGAAATACACCCACAAGGGTACCAAGCTTGTTGTCAGCGGCAGAATACAGACAGGCAGTTATACCAATAAGGATGGACAGAAGGTCTATACGACAGATGTCGTCACAGAAGAGGTTGAGTTTGCAGAGAGCAAGAAGACAGCAGATGCATATGATGCAGGCAGCTCCTACAGCGCACCTTCAGAGTCATCTCCCGCACCGAAAGCGGCAGATGACGGATTTATGAATGTTCCTGACGGCATTGACGAGGAGCTTCCGTTTGCATAAGAATTAAGATGGAGGTTGGAAATTATGCCATACACAAAGAGTAATGATCATTCTGAGTCTCCGGCAAGGAGAAGAGGCGGAATGCGCAGAAGAAGAAAGGTTTGCGTATTTTGCGGTAAGGACAATGTTATTGATTACAAGAACGTAGCACAGCTTAGAAAGTATATCTCTGAGCGCGGTAAGATTCTTCCCAGAAGAGTAACAGGTAACTGCGCAAAGCACCAGAGAGCACTTACAGTAGCTATCAAGAGAGCAAGACATCTTGCACTTCTTCCCTACGTTGTAGAATAATTTTAACTTAAAAAGTATAAAGTTTGGAAAAGATATACCAAAAAAAAGGACTTCGGGTTTTGTGAAGTCCTTTTTTTCTTATATAAGATTAAAATGCTTAAATGCATTCCAAAGCCCATCATCATTTACATCTGTAGTGATAAAATCAGCAGCAGCCTTGATCTCGTCTCCTCCGTTTCCCATGGCAACGCCTGTATTACAGAAATCAAACATTGGGAGGTCGATCTTTGCATCTCCGAATGCTATGGTATCTTCGACGGAGCCGCCTATATGCTTGAGAAGAGTTGAAATAGCGTCTGCTTTGGTGATATTTTTGACTCCCAGATCACCAAAAAGTGCAGTTTCTCCGGCTCCGCCCCAGGTACCTGCCTGCAGATCCGGAAATTCTTTTATTGAATCTAAATGATCCTGATAGCTTTTTAGTATGAAACTTACTTTATTCAGGTCTTCACGATATAAATCTCCATCAAAGATCATGTCAGGGAAGATTTTTCTGACTGATATTCCTGAGCTGTCCTTGCCTTTTCTTCCCATATACTCTTTTAAGGTTGGAAGTGCAGCAGTTTCGAAATGCTCGCTGGCATAGAGACCGGAATTGCTTTCGAGATAGAATTCAAGTTCTCGTGAATGAAGCCAGTCTACAATATGTCTTGCATCCTCCGGAGATATAAGCTTATGCATTATGACTTCTCCATTATTCTCAACGTATGAGCCGTTGCCGCCTATCATACCGTCGAGACCTATATCCCATATATTTTGATAAACTTCGGCTTTGCTTCTGCCCGTACTTATATATACCTTATGTCCGTTTTTTCTTGCCTGTTTTATGGCATTGATCGCCGATTCAGGTATCTGATTCTCATAATTTACCAGGGTACCATCGACATCTATAAAGAGTATTTTATTCATTATTATTTAGTCTCCTTTTATAATTTCTTGGGGTGCAGCCATATTTTTCTTCGAAAATATGATAAAAATAAGCGCTGTTCTCATATCCTATTGCTTCAATTATCCTGTCAGTGGACAGAGTAGTGTTTTCAAGAAGATAAGCTGCCTGCTGGAGTTTTCGCTCCTGAAGGAGCTGCTTAAAATTCATTCCTGTATAATTTTTCAGAAGACGGCTTAAATATGCCGTGCTGTATCCAATTTCTGAAGCTAGCTCAGCAAGGGTTCCGCCCTTAAAATTGCGATCAATATATTCAAGGGCTTGAATAGTTACATTCTGACTTCTGTTTCGCATATCCTTAAGGGTATCGGCAGAAAGTGCTGTAAGGTTCATCAGCAGCAGATCCATGCTGGAGCGGATAATCTCATTCATTTCAGTTTTACTGATAAGCAGCGACCATAAAAGATTTTCCAGAAGATTTTCTACGGGAAGAATACCTTTGGCATGATATATAAGAAAATCCTTATAGTGCTGCTTTTCAGAAAGAGATTCTATGATAAATGCACGAAGGATATTTTCGCGATCGTAGGATACAGAATTCCGTGTAAAAAATTCCGGAAGGATAATAATATTTACTGCTATATCATTTATACTGCAGGGAAGGATCTCATGGCGTGCATGCCGATTTAGGAGAAGAATATCGCCCTCTGTAAGAGTTAGCGTTTCTCCGTCGATTATATGCGTTGTTATGCTGCCCTGAATGGTTATGAGCATTTCTATATAATTGTGACGGTGAACAGGAAAATGGGCAAATCTTGTATGAGGACGTGCTGCAATAAGCTTTCCCTGCTCTAAAAGCTTAGCACTGTCGATTACAAATTCTTCTTCTGAACTATAGAGTTCTTTGGAGATAGTGTTATCACCGGAGATAATTTTCTTCTCTTCCGAAGTTAGCTCACATAGACGATCGATTATTTCTTTTCTCATATATGATTACAGATTTTCTTCCCCCCATTTCTTAAGCTCTAATAGAATGGGAATCAGGCTTCTTGTTTTATCTGTAAGTGAATATTCAACTCTTACAGGCATTTCATCATACTGTTTTCTCAACACAAGTCCATCCGTTTCAAGTTCCTTCAGGGATTGGGCCAGCATGGTATTGGTAATTCCGAAAACAGAGCGTTTCAGGTCACCATAGCGTACGGATTCATTATTATCTATTACGCATAGGATCATGATCTTCCATTTACCGCCTACGATACCTATAACTTTCTTTAAGCCACAGCCTTCGCCGGCGATGCTTTCACATAATGATTCTTTTTCTTTTTTTTCTTTCATAGTCAGTTTTTCCTTACCTGATAAATAAAAATTGCGTACTTGATATATTTTTCTTACCAACTATAATATACTTATCAGCTGAATAATTCAACAATGAAAAATTAAAAATATGAAAAGAGGTAATAAAGATGGAATATAAATTTACAAAAGATAATTTTGAAACAGAAGTAATGAATAGTGATAAGCCTGTGCTTATTGATTTCTATGCAGACTGGTGCATGCCCTGTAAGATGATGGGACCTGTAGTTAAGGAACTTGCAGAAAAGTATGACGGAAAGGTCAAGATAGGAAAGATCAATGTTGATCAGGAACAGGAACTCGCAGCAGGCTTTAAGGTAATGAGCATCCCCTTCTTCGCAGTTATGAAAAATGGAAAGCTCGTTGACAGCGCTGTAGGCGCAGTCCCCAAAAATGTTTTAGAGGGAAAAATCTCGAGTTTATAATATATCAGTTTTTTGTTTAGGTTATTTCCTGTTACGTTGTTCGGCGTCTCTCGTTGGAAATAGATTATCCGAACAACACAACAGGAGATAACCCAGAACAAAAACCTATAGTTTCGAGAAAATCAAGATTTAAAAAAGCAAAAGTCGGGAACAGGATGGTATGATCCTGTTCCTTTTATATTTTAAATGTCAAATAAGGTTCCTTTTTTGAAAAAGTATGGTTATAAAAAAGCGAGATTGGATAGAGTAATATGTTCTTAAAGTTAAATTTCAGCAAGGCAGGAAAGAAATTATGGGAAAATATTATCTTGCGATAGATATGGGCGCATCAAGTGGAAGGCACATTATAGGCTGGCTTGAAGATGGAAAGATGCAGCTTAAGGAAATATATCGTTTTGAAAACAGACAGATAGAAAGAAATGGTCATCTTACGTGGGATATAGATAATCTTTGGAATGGTATTATTTCGGGTCTAAAGGCATGCAAAAAAGAAGGTATGATACCTTCGACAATTGCAATAGACAGCTGGGCAGTTGACTATGTTCTGTTGGATAAAGATGGAAAAATGCTCGGAGATGCGGTGGCATATCGTGACAACAGAACCAATGGAATGGATATTGAATTGTCTAAGCACATATCAGAGGAAGAGCTCTATGAGAGAACAGGGATTCAGAAACAGCTTTTCAATACTGTTTATCAGCTTCTGGCCTTGAAAAAAGAATCAGCGGAGGAATTGGAAAAGGCAGAAAGTTTTTTGATGCTTCCGGATTATTTTAATTATTGCCTGACAGGAGTAATGAAACAGGAGTATACCAATGCAACGAGCAGTGGTCTTGTAAATGCACTTTCTAAGGAATGGGACTTGGAGATAATTAAAAAATTAGGGCTGCCGAAGAAGCTTTTTAAGAAATTGTCTCTTCCCGGAGAAAGAGTTGGACGACTGAGTGAAAAAATTGCAAAAGAAGTCGGATTTGATGCAGAAGTTTTGCTGCCTGCAACGCATGATACAGGCTCGGCTTTTCTTGCTGTACCGGCAAGAGATGAAAGTTCAGTATATCTTTCAAGCGGCACATGGAGTCTTTTAGGTGTAGAAAATAAAGAGCCGCTTACAGATCCCGAGTCAAGAAAAGAAAATATGACGAATGAAGGCGGAGCTTTTTACAGATTCAGGTATTTAAAAAATATAATGGGGCTCTGGATGATACAGTCGGTAAGACGCGAACTGAACGGAGTTGAGTATGTAGCAGGAAGAAAGAGCAGTTATGCAGGAGAAAAAGAATGGAGCTTTACGGATCTAAGGGAAGAGGCTCAAAAATGCAGTGATTTTGATTTTGTTCTGGATGTCAATGATGAAGCTTTTCTTTCTCCTCTGAGTATGATAGATGCAATAAAAGAGCATTGCCGCAAAAGAGGCTTCAAGGTTCCGGAAAGTGTTGGGGAGATTATGCAGTGCATTTATGCGGGACTTGCAAAATGCTATGCCGATACGATAGAAAAAATTTCAGCAATAACAGGAAAGAAAATTACAGGAATAAATATTATAGGCGGTGGATGTCAGGATATTTATTTAAATAAGCTTACTGCAAAGGCGGCCGGTATTCCTGTTTATGCGGGACCAATAGAAGGTACGGCAATAGGAAATATATTAATGCAGATGATCGCTGAAGGAGATTACAGCAGTCTGCAGGAAGCAAGAGATTCAATTTATAAGAGTTTTGAAATAAAGGTATTTGAGTGAAATATTGGAGGTATTAAGAATGAGCTATACAGAAGCAAAGGCAAGATATGAAAAAATAGGCATTGATACAGAAAAAGCTATAGAGAAGCTTAAAGCTGCGGAGATCTCACTTCATTGCTGGCAGGGAGATGATGTGAGAGGATTTGATACAGATCCTGATAAGCCGCTTACCGGTGGTATACAGACCACCGGCAACTATCCGGGACGCGCCCGTACACCAGAGGAATTAATGGCTGATATTGATGAGGTATTAAAGCTGATCCCGGGTAAGGCTAAACTCAATCTCCATGCGAATTATGCAATATTTGATGATGAGAATGGCGGCTGGGTAGACCGTGATAAGCTTGAGCCTAAGCACTTTAAGAAATGGGTGGATTTCTGCAAGGCAAGAAATCTTGGATGCGATTTTAATCCGACATTTTTCTCACATTCTAAATGTGATCCGCTCACTCTTTCTTCCCCTGATGAGGAGACAAGGAAGTTTTGGATAGAGCATGGAAAGGCTTCTATAAGGATCTCACAGTATCTTGCAGAGGAGCTTGGAGATACCTGTATAATGAATATCTGGACAGGTGACGGATTTAAGGATATACCTGCTGACAGAAAAGGTCCCAGAGACAGGTATAAGGATTCGATAGAGCAGATCCTTTCAGAGCCTTTTGATTTTGATAAGGTTAAACCCTGTGTCGAGTCAAAGGTATTTGGAATAGGTGTAGAGTCATACACGGTCGGAAGTGCAGAATTTGCACTTACATTTGCGGCAACACACTCCGACAAATGTATCCCGCTCATGGATAATGGCCACTATCATCCTACAGAGGTTGTAAGTGATAAGATTCCGGCATTGCTTTCATTTTTCCCGGACATCGCCCTTCATATCACAAGACCTGTAAGATGGGATTCGGATCATGTAGTGCTTTTTGATGATGAGACAAGGGAGATAGCAAAAGAAATAGTCAGATGCGGAGGACTTGATGGTTCCGTGCATATGGCACTGGATTATTTTGATGCTTCAATAAATCGTATAGGTGCATGGGTAAATGGTTTCAGAAATACTGAAAAGGCGCTTTTAAATGCGCTGCTCACACCTCATGAAGAATTTAAGAATCTGCAGGATAAGTCGAAATTTACGCAGCTTATGATCGAACAGGAAGAAATGAAGACTATGCCTTTCGGTGAAGTATGGGATGAATACTGCAGAAGATGCAATACGCCGGTAGATGGCGAATGGTATTCAGAAATCGAAAAATATGAGAAGGATGTTCTTTCAAAGAGGGCTTAATAATATACGAGGAGAAAGAAAATGAAAGTATTAGATGCAGAATTTACAAAAGGTTTCATACGTATGGCAAATGACGGCTGGGAGCAGGGCTGGCATGAGAGAAACGGCGGAAACCTTTCTTACAGAATGAAAGCAGAAGAAGTTGAAATGATAAGGGATGACCTTAAAGCTGGAGAATGGCAGAGCATCGGAACTACGGTTCCGGATCTTGCAGGTGAATTCTTTATGGTTACAGGATCAGGAAAGTATTTCAGAAATGTAATCATCAAGCCGGAGGATTCTTTCTGCATAATAGAGCTCGATGACAAGGGTGAAAATTACAGGATCATGTGGGGACTTGTGAACGGAGGCAGGCCTACGTCGGAGCTTCCTTCACACCTTATGAACCTTGAGGTTAAGAAAAAAGCTACAAATGGCAGATACAGGGTGGTTTATCATTGTCATCCTGCAAATACAATTGCACTTACTTTTGTTCTTCCGCTCACGGATGAGGCATTTACAAGAGAGCTTTGGGAAATGGCTACCGAGTGTCCTGTCGTTTTTCCTGATGGAATTGGCGTTGTTCCGTGGATGGTTCCCGGTGGAAGGGAAATAGCAGTAGCAACAAGCAAACTTATGGAGAAATATGATGTTGCCATATGGGCTCACCATGGTATCTTTGCAGCAGGAGAGGACTTTGACCTGACTTTCGGACTTATGCACACAGTAGAAAAATCAGCCGAGATCCTCGTAAAGACACTTTCTATGACAAATGCAAAGAGACAGACGATAACACCGGATGAATTCAGACATTTGGCTAAAGATTTCGGTGTAACACTTCCAGAGAAGTTCTTATTCGAGAAATAAGTATTTTTTATAAAAATTCACTTTAACTGTTAAGTAAAAGTAAATTTTTGCCGATAAAAAACGTGAGAGGGCAAATACTCTCACGTTTTTGCTATGTGATAAAACAGGTAGTAAATCTCTGACATGGATGTCGGGATAAGCAGTGATCAAGGAGGAACCGCCTATGAGTAACATTTCGTCTGTAAATTCTGTAGATAACATTATTAATTCATCGTATAGCGGTAATGCTAAAAAAACTGAAGAAAAAGTTGAAGAAAAAAGCTCTGCCTTAAATTCTGACGCTTATGTTTATGAAAAGAAATCTGATGACAGCGACAAAGTAACTGTGAAAAACAGTGACAGATCAGCTACCATTGCACAGCTTCAGGCTGATGCTGAAAAACAGGTTGCAAACTTAAGAGGAATTGTCGAGAAGCTTCTTATGGGACAGTCCAAGAGCTATGCAATAACTGCAACCGATGATGAAACTGACAGTATCTGGGATCATCTCAGAAAGGGTGATTTTGAGGTTGATGCAGCTACAAAAGCACAGGCAGAGGAAGATATTTCTGAAGACGGCTACTGGGGAGTTGATAAGACTTCAAGCCGAATAGTTGATTTCGCTATTGCTCTTTCGGGAAATGATAGCAGTAAGGCAGATAAGCTTTTAGAGGCTTTTAAGGAAGGATATGCACAGGCAGAGAAAACCTGGGGCGGAGAACTTCCTGAAATCAGTCAGAAAACCTACGATGCAGTATTAGAAAAATTCCAGCAGTGGAAAGACGGTACATATACGACCAGCGATACCGGAACAGCATGATCTCGAGGATTTATATCAAAAATCTATATGTTTTTTAGATTTCGCCTGTTACGTCGCTCAAGGTTCACGACTTCAGTTAACAAGAACAGCTGATAGATTAATCTTGTTTAGTCTATCAGCTGTTTTTTTATCACACGGAACCCGCAGTAAATGCGGATTCCTGCAATTAAGTCACCAAAACATATAGTTTAAAGCGAATTTCCGATGTAGTCGATGATCGACTGGAGGTTGAGCATGTCCTCTCTTTTGATGATATCGTAAAGGCTCTTTGCGATTATAGGGCATCCGTCCTCGTCATCACTTTCGATATTTAAGGGCATGATAGGTTCATGGAGAGACTTACGGATAAGGAACCAGCCGTTGCCCTTGTGGTCGGCTACATTAACTCTGACGCCTTCGAAATTGTCAGGAGCAAGAGACCAGCCATCAACAAATTCAACCGAAGCCTTGATTGTATTTAAGATACTGTCGGAAAGGAGCGAAACATCGTCCGCAAGTACAGGGAAACGAAGCTCGACGCTTTCAGCAGGCTCTTTGAGGTCTGCGATCATCTCTTCAAGCTTGTGACCCTTTCCGAGCTCGATAAGGAGCTTGACCATTAGATAAGCACCGTCATCAAGGAAATAGTTTTCCTTGAAAGCACCGTGTCCTGAAGTTTCGATTGCAAGCTGGCTGTCATGACCTTCGTTATTGAGGCGGATAGCCTCGTCGATAACATTGCGGTAACCTCTCTTGAAACGTCTGTGCACACCGCCGTGAGCCTTTATGAACTCAGCAAGACCGCTTGATGTTACAGAGTCTGTTACTATGGTTGTTCCGGGGTGCTCAGCAAGAGCAATTCTTGAAAGAACAGCTATAAGGGCATTTCTTGTAAGAGAACGTCCATCCGGAAGGATTGCACCGGCTCTGTCTACATCAGTATCAAAAATTATGCCAAGATCAGCTTTTGCATCGAGAGTAGCTTTTGCAATTGATTCAGCAGCTTCTTTATTCTCCGGATTAGGAATATGGTTCGGAAAATGTCCGTCGGGGTCTAAGAACTGGCTGCCTTCTGTATTTGCACCTAAAGGCTCAAGCACTTTTGAGACATAGAATCCGCCGCATCCGTTTCCGGCATCAACTATTACATGAAGACCTTTAAGAGGATGCTCGAAATCATCGGCTTTAACACCGTTCTTTATTGTATCTCTGAGATGTTCTGCATAAACATCCATAAATTCAAGCTTTTCACATCCTGAGTCAAAGGAATCAGGAAGGTCGAGTTCTTCTGCAAGAGCTGTAAGAGACTTGATATTTCGTCCTTCGAGACCGCCTTCGGGTGTAAAGAATTTCATTCCGTTTCTGTACCAGGGAAGATGACTTGCAGTTATCATTATACTTCCGTCAAACTCGTAACCTTTGGTAACAGTTGTCATAAACATTGCTGGTGTGCTGGCAAGACCACAGTCGTAGGTCTTAACACCTTTTGCATTAAGTCCCTCAATTGAAGCACGAACAAAATCTTCACCGGTAAGACGTGAATCTCTTCCTACTGCGACCTTAAGAGAACTTTTACCGGTCTTGCCCTTAAGCCAGTCTGCAAATGCTGCAGCGAGGTGACGAACTTCGTTTACGGTAAGATTAACTGCACCTGTTTCATTTTCCATGGCAATGCCTCTGATATCACTGCCATTCTGTAAAGCTGAGTAATTCATTGATTTAGCCTCCATCATAAATTAGAATAGATGATTTTCCTTATGCTCCCTTAATTTATCAGAAATTGTGTTCCGGATCTGGTCGCTCAAGCCCTTTCGTTCCTCTTTGGAAAGTTCAGCCGGATAGACCGGATCACAATATTCTACAACAATATGTGTGCTTTTGATCTTTGGAAAATGTGCCTCAAAGATCTCCTGAGAATTTGAGATAGCTACCGGTACGATAGGACAGGCAGCTTTTTCTGCAATTTTAAGACTTCCCTTGTGAAAAGGAAGGAGTGTTCCCTCTTCGCCTTTATTTCTGGTGCCTTCCGGGAAGACAAAAATTGAAATGCCGTTTTTGATATCCTCAACGCTCTCGAGTACCATTTGCAGACCGGCTTTCATATCGGTGCGGTCAAGAAATTTGCAATGTATATAGGCCATCCACCATGAAAGCAGAGGAACCTTGCCAAGCTCTTTCTTGGCTATGTAGCCTCCCGGAGCAAAGAATCTTGCACCTGTGAATATCACATCATAAAAGCTTCTATGATTTCCTACATAAAGTACGGCTTTGTCACGCGGGATCTTGTCATAACCGATCACTGTGGCCTTTACACCGGAAAGGAAGAGTGCGGCATTAAAACCTATCTTTACGACCCAGAAACCCAGCATATCTTTTGCATGAGGACTTATAAGACCTACGATTAATGCAACCAGGGCAAGCGGTATAAGCAATATAAGATATAATGCGACCGCGATTGCCACTATTATAAAACGTATCATTTACTGAAAGATACCTCCTGATCATAAATTTATTTCTTAAATACAGTCTTTCCGCTGCATATTGTCATTTCAACACTTCCTGGAAGCGTTTCTCCGAGGAAGGGCGAATTTGATGAGCGGCTCCTAAAAGAGCTATAGCAGCTATCTTTGCTGACTGAAACTATTGCGATATCTGCCGGCGAACCCTCTGAGAGCTTTCCTGCATTTAATCCGAGAAGTTTTGCCGGATTAAGGCTCATGAGGCGAATGAGCTCAGGCATTGAAAGATGTCCGTTTAATACCAGATTCTTCAAAGCCAGTGAAAAAGCAGTTTCAAGCCCGATGATTCCGCTTGGAGCTTTGTGAAAAGGCCTTGCTTTTTCTTCTGAGGTATGCGGGGCATGATCTGTGGCGATCATGTCGATCGTACCATCTTTAAGCCCTTCTATTATTGCAAGACGGTCAGCCTCTGTTCTGAGGGGCGGATTGATCTTTGCAAGAGTTCCGTATTTAGCCACGGCTTCTTCTGTAAGAGAAAAATGATTTGGGGTTGCCTCTGCATGAAGAAGGTTATGAGGATCATTCTTTTTAGCCTCACGAAGAAGAGAAACGCTTTCGGCAGCACTTATGTGCTGAATATCAATCATAGCTCCTGTCTCAAAGGCAATTTCAATATCACGGCGGACCATTGCTATCTCAGCTTCTCTGTCTGCTCCTTTAAGACCTAAAGCCTCCGCTGCCGGTCCGGCATTGACTCCGCTTGTTCCGATATAGGCGGGATCCTCTTCATGAAAAGAGAGAATTGTATTTAAGGAGGCAGCTTTTTTCATTGCTTCTTTTATAACATCTTCTTTCATGATCGGAGAGCCGTCATCTGTAAAAAGTACAACTCCGGCATCTTTAAGCGCTTTCATATCAACGCATTCATTTCCGGAACGTGTTTTGGTAATGCTTGCAGCCTGATAGATATGAATATCTTCGGCAGAAGCCTTTTCACTTATTTCCTTATACAGGTCAACATTGTCTATTGCAGGAGAGGTATTCGCCATACATACGACGGAGGTATATCCGCCTGCAGCCGCCGCCAGAGCACCTGTGTGCATTGTTTCCTTATCAGGAAAACCCGGATCACGAAAATGCACATGTACATCGGTGAAACCCGGACAAACAGTGAGATCCGAAGCATCGATAAGATCAGCTTCGGAATACTCGTTGGGATTAATATTATCAGAGACCTTACTGATAATACCATTTTCTATAAGAATGTCTTTTTTTGAAAAGATCCCGGAAGCGGGATCGATAAGATTTCCGTTTTTTATTATCATAATGAAGTTTCCTTCTCTGTATTTCCCCTTTATTAGCAGATAAGTTCCATTTGCACTATACCAAACTATAGCATATAATTCAATGACAGATGGCATAAAAATAGTTAAGCTAAAAAAGTTGAACGGAGCATTAAAATGAAAAACATGACCTTGAAAAACATCGCTGCGGCAGTTGGCGGTGAGCTTTATGCAGAAAAAAAGGATGAGGAAAGAGTTGTTGATGCAGTAGAGATCGACAGCAGACTGATCGGGAAAAATGGTCTTTTTATTGCGACTGTCGGAGAACGTGTAGACGGACACAGCTTTATAGATGATGTTTTTTCAAAAGGGGCAGCAGCTGTTATTTCCGAAAAAAAGCTGGATGATCCCAAAGGTCCTTATATTAAGGTAAGATCATCATTTGAAGCATTGGAAAAACTTGCAGCCTTTTACAGACAGCAGATTTCAGTAAAGGTTGTGGGTATAACAGGAAGCGTCGGAAAAACAAGTACAAAAGAAGTTGTAGCATCTGTTTTATCTCAAAAGTACAAATGTCTTAAAACAGAGGGAAACTTAAACAATAATGTTGGTCTTCCGCTTATGGTTCTAAGGATCAGAGATGAAGAAGTTGCAGTGCTTGAAATGGGGATCAGTCATTTTGGTGAAATGACCAGACTTTCTGAGTCTGCAAGACCGGATATTGCCATAATCACCAATATCGGAACCAGTCATATGGAGAATCTGGGTTCAAGAGAAGGAATATTTGAAGAAAAGAGTCACATAACGGATTTCCTGGCGCCTGACGGATTGGTCATTGTCAACGGCGATGATGATATTTTAGGCGGCATGGATGAGGTAAACGGTCATAAAGTAGTTAAATTCGGGCGCGGTGACAAAGCAGATGTCAGATTGACTGAAGAAAGATCATTGGGGCTTGAAGGCAATGAATTTGTGATAGAGGGCAGACTCCCGGGCGGACGTATAAAAGCAGCAGCTTCGCTTGTAGGATACCATATGGTCATAAATGCAGCCTGTGCGGCTCTTACAGCTAATGAACTCGGCCTTACGGCAGACGAGATCATAAAGGGCATAGCAAGTGTCAAAGCAATAAGCGGACGTTCAAACGTTATAAAAACGGATAATCTCACAATAATAGATGACTGTTATAATGCAAACCCCGATTCTATGAGGGCTGCGATAAAAACGGCAGCTCTTGCAAAGGGCAGAAAAGTCCTTATACTTGGAGATATGTTTGAACTCGGGGAAACGGAGCACAAACTTCACAGAGAAGTTGGAAGTTTTATAGCAAGTGAAGAATCCGATGAGGTCATAACTATAGGAAATCTTGCAAAAGAAATTGCAGAAGGAGCAAAGGAAAACGGCGTAAAGAATGTTCACTATTTTGAGACTAAAGAAGATTTCAGAAAAGAAGAGGATAAGCTTATAAAAAATGGTGATACTGTTCTGGTCAAGGCTTCGCACGGCATGCATTTCGAAGAAATAGTTGAGGAACTGAAAGAAAGAGGAAAAAAGGCGGCAGAATGAAAGAAGAAAGAGCGGCAGCAGCAGAAACTAAACTGATAGCAGATGGAATAGTAAGTGTTACGTTTGACACAAACCTTACAGAGGAGGCGGTTCCGGGACAATTTGTCATGATAAATACCCATTCTGAGGCACATTTGCTGGGACGTCCGATAAGCATTTGTGATATTGATAAAAAGAATAAAAAACTCAGAATAGTATTCAGAGAAGTCGGTTTTGGAACAAGGGAACTCGGCAGTTCGGTCACGGGTGAAAAATTTGATATTTTAGGACCATTAGGAAATGGATTTCCGCTCGAAGAGGCAGAAAATGCAGATAATATAGTGGTTATCGGAGGAGGGATCGGAGCACCTCCGCTTCTGGCTCTTGTAAAGGCTCTGCCGAAAGAAAAAGTTACTGCTGTACTTGGATACAGAAGCGAAGCAAATGGTCTTTTCCTTAAAGAAGAATTTGAAAATGAATGCAGTAATGTCATTATTGCCACAGATGATGGCAGCGCAGGAACGAAGGGAACCGTAATTGATGCGATGAAAAATGCCGGGATAAAGGCAGACCTGATATACTCCTGTGGTCCTATGCCTATGCTTTCTGCTGTAAAGGCAACGGCGGGAAAAATGGGCGCGAAGGCTTATATATCGCTCGAAGAACGTATGGCATGCGGAGTAGGAGCCTGTCTTGGATGTGTTGTTAAGACAAAAAATGTTGACGAGCATTCTCAGGTTAAAAATAAAAGGATCTGTACTGAAGGTCCTGTCTTTGATGCAGAGGAGGTTGATATCTAATTGAATACTCAGGTTGAATTTTGCGGAATGAAATTTAAGAATCCGGTAATGAATGCATCAGGGACTTTTGGCAGTGGAATGGAATACTCTTCTCTTACAGATCTGAACGCACTCGGAGCAATTGTTACAAAGGGAGTTGCGCCAATACCATGGGAGGGCAATCCTACACCGAGAATAGCAGAGACACCTTCGGGAATGATGAACGCCATAGGTCTTCAGAATCCCGGTGTTGAGGTGTTCAGAAAAAGAGATCTTAAATTTCTTGAAGATTATGATACAAATGTAATCGTCAATGTATGCGGTCACTCGATCGAGGAATATGTTGCGGTTACAGATATCCTTTCTGAGGAAAAAAGAGTCGATGCTTTTGAAATAAATGTTTCATGCCCTAATGTTAAAAGCGGCGGAATTGCCTTTGGAACAGTTCCTTTAGAGCTTGAAAAAGTCACAAAAGAAGTGAAGAAGCATTCTAAGAAGCCCGTGATAATGAAGCTTTCACCGAATGTCACAAGTATTTCTGAAATGGCAAAGGCTGCAGAGGCTGCAGGAGCTGATGCGATATCGCTCATAAATACATTTACGGCAATGAAGATCGACATTTACAAAAGAAAGTTTGCTATTGCCAATAGAACCGGAGGACTTTCTGGACCGGCTATCCGTCCTATAGCTGTAAGAATGGTATATGAAGCAGCGCACTCTGTAAAGATACCTGTTATAGGAATGGGAGGAATAGCAAGCGGAGAAGACGCCATAGAATTCCTTATGGCCGGAGCAAAGGCTGTTGCTGTCGGAATGTATAATTTTCACAATCCCAATGCAATGACTGATGTAATTGCCGGCATTGAAAAATATATGGAAAAGACCGGAACAGAAGATATAAATGAGATCATCGCACTTGATCTTTAATGATAAGATAAAGAAACCCGCATTTTGCGGGTTTTTTTAAATTTCGCATTAAATAATCTATAAGTTATGATCTTGCTTGTCATTATGTACAAAAAAAACGAGATAAAAAGCTTAAGGAACATGATTTTGAACAATATTTTTTCGGATATGTAGTATAATTAAATAAAGAGCCGACTGGCAGTGGTCCTGATTGGCGTACTTTAATGCAGACAGAACTTTGGAGGGAAGGTATAATGAAGATTCTTGATTATGTTACAAAAGAAGAATTGCAGGGTATGCAAGAAAAATATGCCAGGGCATGTAATGTTTCTGTAATGGTTGAGGATATTGCAGGAAAGGCTGTTACCAAGGGCGCTGGAAGGGCAGAAGAGGGTAAAACAAAATTTAATGAGAATGTTGTTGTCGGAAATGAAAGGATCGGAAGAGTTGTTATAGGTCAGCTTGACGGTATAGCAAAGGAAGATGATGATCTTCAGGCAGCGGCAGTTTTCTTTTCACTCGCAGTTGCAAATTGTGTAGAAGTTAAGCGCATGGGCAGTATTGAAAAGGCTATTAATGAAGTTGTAAAGCCTGAAATGGAAATGGCTGAGAACAGCGTTAACAACATTACAGGCAGGGCAAAGAAACTTGAAGAGATTGCTTCAAGACAGAATATCCTTACGCTTAATGCTTCCATTGAGGCAGCAAGAGCCGGCTCAGCAGGATCCGGATTTGCAGTAGTTGCACATCAGATGGGTGATATGTCTAAGAGCTCAGGACTTATATATAATGAAATTGAAAAAGATGCCCATGAGTTAAAGGGCATCATAAGTAAGATCAATGATGTTCTCAATGATAAGAATCAGGAACAGTGATCAATAGTTCTTTTCAGAATTCAGAAATTCAAGCACGCGCTCCTGCTCGAGTGCGTGCTTTTTTTCACGCCTTTTTTTCTCTTCTTCAAGTGCATCTTCATATTTCATGTATTTCACGCCGGATTCGTTTAAGAGCTCAAGTCCGAGACCTGTGGGGTATTCGCCCTTGAAAACGACTTTTTTGATGCCTGCCTGAATTATATGTATGCAGCAGAAGACGCAGGGCTGGGTCGTTACATAAAGTGTTGCACCGAGACAGCTCGTACCTCGTTTTGCACATTGGTCTATGGCATTGGCTTCAGCATGTCCTGCGCGGCAGAGTTCAAGTCCCTGGCCGGATGGAATCCCACGCTTCTTTCTTTCACAGTAGCCGATATCTGTGCAGTGTATCGCTCCTGCGGGTGCTCCATTATAACCGGTTGCGATTATCTGTTTGTCTTTTATGATCACGGCACCAACCTGTCTTGAAAGGCAGGTACTCCTTATTTTTGAATCCTCAGCGATATCCATCGCCCATTCGGTAAAAAGTTTTCTTTCCATATGTTTTTCTCCTGACTTTCCTTAGATTTTAATCTGCTGAAAGATAGGTGTCAATAATCACTTTTACTTGATATAATTCCTATAAAAGTTTACAATAATAATTATGATCAGAGTAATAGCTAATGGAGATGATTTCGGTAGAACAGCCGGCATAAACCGTGCCATAACCGAATCTTTTAAAAGACGTATCCTTACCGGTACGACATTAATGGTTAATATGCCGTATGCAGATGAGGCTGTTAGTCTTGCCCGGGAGTATGGATTTGAAGAGGCAGTGGGATTGCATTTAAATCTTACAAGCGGAACTCCGCTTACGGATGAGATAAAAAAATACAGCCGGTTTTGCGGGAAAAACGGGAATTTTAATGCTGAATTTGAGCAGCATACAATATCGAGGCTTTGCATATCAAAGGGGGAAAGCGAGGCTTTAAGAAAAGAAATCGAGGCTCAGATACAAAAATATTATTCATACGGTCTTCCTGCCAGGCACCTTGATTCACATCATCATGTGCATACGGACAGATCGGTAATGAATATGCTGATGCCTTTATTGAAAAAGTATAATTTCAGATCAGTAAGGCTGAGCCGTAATCTTTTCAGGAAAATAAATCCCGCAAAAAAAGTATATAAGGAAATATTTAACCGGAGACTAAAAAGAGAAATAAGAGTGACTTCGGATTATTTTGGTTCTTATGATGACCTTAAAGCAATGTCGGCTTATTTAAAGCCGGACTGTCTTGTCGAGCTTATGCTTCATCCCATGTATGATGAAAAGGGAAGGTTAACAGATTCAATGAATCTTCCGATAGAAGAGGTGGAAGGCCTACTGGATTCACTGAAGGCGGAAAGACAGGCTTATTATCTGGTTTAAGTTGAGGAGAGAAAATGACTAAGAAATTTAAGCTGAATGGCGCATTACAGCGTTATGCTGAATGGCCTATACTGCTTTCAATTCTGCTTGCGCTGCCAACAGCGGCGACTCTTATTCTAAATCCCAGACACAGTTTTATACCGTTGGTAACATGGTTGGTGCTCGTAATATTTTCGATTTTTATTTATATTTACAGCAGAACTGCGTTAAAGAGGGAATTAATTAACTTTGCAACACAGTATGGACAGGTACAGAGAGACTTGCTTAAAGGGCTTGCGATCCCTTATGCGCTTTTGGATGAAACAGGACGATTTCTATGGAGCAATGCCGGTTTTTCAGCGATAATCCATAAAGACAGGTTTTATTCGAAATCAATAAGCTCTTTCTTCCCGGAAATAACCAGGGATAAACTTCCTACGGATGAAAATACTGTTTCGCTGGATCTCAATTATGAGAACAGGATCTATCAGGTTGATATGAGAAAGATAAGCATGAAGCCTGATAATAATGATGGTGGTTTCGAAGGAAGTCTCATAACTGTATTTCTCTTTGATGAGACGGATATGCGCATGTATATCAGACTTCGTCAGGAACAGTCACTTGTTGCAGGCCTTATCTATATCGACAACTATTCTGAGGCACTTGAAAGTGTTGAAGATGTAAGACGTTCACTGCTCATGGCGCTGATAGACAGAAAGATCAACAAGTATTTTCAGGCTTATGATGCAATAGTTAAAAAACTTGAAAAAGATAAGTATTTTGTCATTATGAAAAGAGTTTCTTTTGACAAGATGCAGGAAACACGTTTTGATATACTCGAAGATGTCAAGACAGTAAGTATAGGTAATGAGATGGCTATCACGCTTTCAATCGGCTTTGGACTTGAAAGTGATTCTTTCCTCCAGGATAATCTATATGCCAAGAATGCCATAGATCTGGCGCTTGGACGAGGAGGAGACCAGGCTGTTGTAAAGACGAATGAAAAGGTTGAGTATTTTGGTGGAAAGAGCCAGCAGGTAGAGAGAAATACGAGAGTTAAGGCACGAGTTAAGGCTCATGCGCTTAAGGAAATAATTGAGTCTAAGGAACAGATCCTAGTAATGGGTCATAAAAATACCGATATAGACAGCTTTGGAGCTGCAATGGGTATTTACAGGGCAGCAACAGAATGTGAAACAAGATGTCATGTTGTGATAAATGAAGTCACACCTTCGATAAAGCCTTTTGCAGACGGCGTTATAGAGGATCCGGCTTATGATACGGATGTCTTTGTTACAAGCTCTGAGGCTATACAGATATGCGAGATGACATCGGCAGCGGTAATAGTCGTTGATACGAACAAGCCGAAGATAACAGAGTGTCCGGAGCTTTTAGAGATAGCCAAGACAATAGTTGTACTTGATCATCACAGAATAAGTCCTGACCGTATAACAAATGCTACGCTCTCATATGTAGAGTCTTATGCTTCAAGTGCCTGTGAGATGGTATCCGAGATCCTTCAATATATTTCGGATGATGTTAAAATAAAGCCTATAGAGGCAGACTGTCTTTATGCCGGTATCATGATAGATACTAATAATTTTATGACAAAGACAGGAGTAAGGACGTTTGAGGCAGCGGCGTTTTTAAGACGTAATGGTGCAAATATCACCAGGGTTAGGAAGCTTTTCAGAAATGACCTTGAGGATTTCCAGGCCAGAGCTGAGGCAGTCCAGAGCGCAGAGCTTTATAAGGGAGGCTATGCAATTTCACAGTCTCCTGGTAATATTGAATCACCCACTGTGACAGCAGCACAGGCTGCAAACGAGCTTTTAAACATTAATCTTGTAAAAGCTTCATTTGTACTTACAGAGTATCAGAACAGAATATTTATAAGTGCCCGTTCCATAGATGAGGTTAATGTACAGATAATCATGGAGAGACTTGGCGGCGGAGGTCATATGAACATTGCCGGAGCGCAGATAGACGGACATACGATAGAAGAAGCAAGAGAAATGCTTAAGACAACAATAGATGAAATGATCGAGGAAGGAGCATTAAACTGATGAAAGTTATTTTATTAAAAGATGTAAAGGCACAGGGAAAAAAAGGTGACGTTATAGAAGTCAGCGAGGGATATGCAAGAAATTTCCTCTTAAAGAAAGGTCTTGGTGTTGAAGCCAACGCACAGAATCTTAATGAGATCAAGCTTAAGAAGGCAAATGATGAAAAGGTTGCAGCTGAGGAACTTGCAGCAGCAAAGGAATATGCTGAGAAAATAAAGGATCAGAAGATCTTATTAAAGATCAAGGCAGGAGAGAACGGAAGAGTTTTCGGATCAGTATCTTCAAAAGAAATAGCAGAAGCTGCAAAAGATCAGAAGGGCTTTGAAATCGATAAGAAAAAAATCGTCATAAATGAACCGATCAAGAACCTTGGAACCTATAAGCTTCCTGTAAAGCTTCATCCTCAGGTAACAGGAGAAATAACCGTAAGTGTTGAGGCTCTTTGATATTAGGTCTGCATAAGTTATTTGAGATAAGTTTGGCAAAAAGTAAAGGTTTAAGAAATGGATGTTGAAAATATAGTTAAAAGACAGCCGCCATATTCAGCCGATGCCGAGAAATCGGTCATCGGCTCTATGTTTCTTGGCAGAGATGCCATAATGAAGGCTACGGAAATACTGACGGCTGATGATTTTTATACGAGACAGTACGGGATCATGTTTGAAGCCATCAGAAGACTTTCTGAAGAAGGAAAGCCGGTTGACCAGGTTACGATAATTACTGCACTTGAGGCACTTGGAGCTCCGGAAGAGATAAAAAATCCTGAATTCATAGCGGGAATAATAAGTTATGTTCCTTCCAGCGTAAATGTTGGTGATTATGCTAAGATGGTCCGCGACTACGCAGTAAAGAGAAGACTTATAAAAGTCAATGAAGAAATTGCCGCTGACTGCTATTCAGGACAATTTTCTACAGAGGATCTGCTTGCAGAAACAGAAAAGAAGATATTTGATATCATACAGAATCAGGGAGGAGGAGCAGATCTCGTCCCTATAAGCAGGATTGTAATGAATGTTCTTGATAACATTCAGACTGCTGCAAAAAATTCAAGTACAGTTACGGGAATTGAGACAGGCTTTAGGGAACTTGATTTTAAGACAGCAGGTTTCCAGCGTTCTGATCTGATACTTATCGCAGCCAGACCTTCAATGGGAAAGACTGCATTTGCTTTGAATATAGGTGAGTATGCCTGCTTCAGAAAGAACAGGAATGTAATGATATTTTCTCTGGAAATGTCAAAGGAACAGCTTGTAAGCCGTCTTATTGCAATGGAGTCCTATGTGGATTCGGGAAAGATGCGTATAGGTGATCTTGCGGATTCTGAATGGGACAAGGTAGTCGAAGGCGGAGGAATAATCGGGCGTTCCAATCTTATGATAGATGATACTCCGGCAATTTCCATTGCCGAGATGCGCTCAAAATGCAGAAAAGCCCAGCTTGAGCATGGCCAGCTGGATATGATCATAATTGACTATCTCCAGCTCATGACAGGAAATAATGCCGGAAGGGATGCATCAAGACAGCAGGAGATCTCTGATATTTCCCGAGCATTAAAGGCACTGGCGAGAGAACTCAAGGTTCCTGTGGTTGCTCTTTCGCAGCTTTCCCGAGCGGTAGAGCAGAGACCGGATCACAGACCGATGCTTTCAGATCTTCGTGAATCCGGAGCTATCGAGCAGGATGCCGATGTAGTTATGTTTATTTATCGTGATGATTACTATCATCCTGATACGGAAAAGAAAAATATAGCGGATATAATCATAGCCAAACAGAGAAATGGTTCCATCGGTACGATAGAACTTGCATGGCTGCCGCAGTACACTAAATTTGCCAACCCGGACAGACAGGAGAACAATTAAATGGGTGGAATTTTTAATTATGACGGACCTCTTTTCAGATTTCTTGATAAGGCGGTCAATATAATCATTTTGAATGTCCTTTTTTTGATATGCTCCATACCTATATTTACAATCGGAGCTTCAATGACAGCATTATATTATATGACCCTTAAGCTTGCGGCAGGAGAAGAGGGCTATATAGTACAGGGATTTTTTAAGTCTTTTAAGCAGAATTTTAAGCAGGCGACGATAATATGGCTGATAATGATGCTGATAGCTGTAGTTTTCAGACTGGATTTTTATGCAGTGAACAGCTTTGGCGCAACAACATTTTCAACAGTTTTAAGAGTAGGTCTTATAGCGATCTTTATCATCTGGCTTATTGAACTTTCGTATGTATTTCCGGTTCTTTCACATTTCGAGAACACTGTTAAAGCTACGATGAAGAACGCCCTTGCGATGGCGATCGCATCACTTCCGATGACGGTGATAATTTTCCTTATCTGGAGTGGTGCAGGATTTATTGAGTACATTTTTTTCTGGAGAGCAGTACCTATCATACTTATGGTAGGCTTTTCCGGACCTGCGTTTCTATCTTCGTTTGTTTTTAGGAAGGTTTTCAAAAAATATCAATAATTCTATCAACATGGCACAAAAGGATGAACTGTCATTGGACAAGGTGCATAGAGATTTTTGATTTTTTTTGGTGAAGACAGGCATGTTCAGAACCTGAGGGCTTTGTTATAATTTTCTCATCATCAAACAAGTGCACAGATTTTAGTGCAGTTTCAGAGGAGGAAATATGGCAAGCTTATCATTACAGCATGTATGCAAAAAGTACCCTAACGGTTTCGAAGCAGTTAAAGACTTTAATCTTGAGATAGCAGATAAAGAGTTTATCATATTCGTAGGCCCTTCAGGATGTGGAAAATCCACAACACTTCGTATGATCGCAGGACTTGAGGAGATTTCATCCGGCGAACTTAAGATCGACGGAAAAGTAGTAAACGATGTAGAGCCTAAGGACAGAGATATCGCAATGGTATTCCAGAACTACGCTCTTTATCCTCATATGACAGTATATGACAACATGGCATTCGGACTTAAGCTTCGTAAAGTTCCGAAGGATCAGATCGACAAGCAGGTTCGTGAAGCTGCTGCAATCCTTGATCTTGATAAGCTCCTTGATCGTAAGCCGAAGGCTCTCTCCGGTGGTCAGAGACAGCGAGTTGCAATGGGACGTGCTATCGTTCGTAATCCTAAGGTATTCCTTATGGATGAGCCTCTTTCAAACCTTGATGCAAAGCTTCGTGTACAGATGAGAATTGAGATCGCAAAGCTTCATCAGAGACTTGGAACCACCATCATCTACGTTACACATGACCAGACAGAGGCTATGACACTTGGTACCAGAATCGTAGTTATGAAGGACGGTGTTGTTCAGCAGGTAGATACACCTCAGAACCTTTACGAGAAGCCGGCTAACCTCTTTGTAGCAGGTTTCATGGGATCACCTCAGATGAACTTCCTTGATGCTACAGTTCGTGTAAATGGCGATAGGGCATCTCTTGAGGTTGTTGACAACGGAGTAAAGCACAACATTCCGCTTCCTCCTGCTAAGTCCAAGAAGATCATCGAGGGCGGTTATGCAGATAAGGCTGTAACATTTGGTATCAGACCTGAGGATGTATATGATTCACAGATGGCTGTAGAGACACTTCCTAAGGAGGCATCTTTCGAGACATCTATCAGAGTATATGAGCTTCTCGGTGCAGAAGTATTCCTTTACTTTGATTTCGCAGGCTTCTCAATGACAGCCCGTGTAGATCCCAGAACTACAGCAAGACCTGGCGATAAGTGCAAATTCGTTATCGATACTGAGAAGATTCACGTATTTGATAAGGAAACACAGAAGGTTATCACCAACTAATATTTATCCGGATATTCTAAGGACGTCTCTTTTGAGGCGTCCTTTTTTTGCCCGGAGAAAACTTGTTTATTGCAAAAGAAAAATTATTGCGATATACTAGGTTGATAATGCCTGTTTTACTGATTTATATATGGAAGGTGAAATAATTAATGATAGCGAATCAACTTATAAGCTCATGTATACGAGAACTTAAGGAAATTTCAAAAGTGGATTTTGCGGTTTTGGAACTTGATGGAACGGCAATTGCGTCTACTATGGAGAGCATAGATATCTCTCCGTTAAGCGTACGTTCTTTTATAGACAGTACAGCTGATTCACAGGTGATAGGGAATTATCATCTCTTCAGGATCAATGATGATGAAGTAACAGCCTATGTCCTTATGGCATCAGGTGCAACAGATAATGTATATCTGATGGGAAGGGTTGCTGTAAGCGAACTCGGACATCTTATGGAAGCATATAAGGAAAAGCTCGACAGAAATAACTTTTTCCAGAATCTGCTTCTTGACAATATGCTTTTGGTGGATATATACAACAGAGCCAAGAAGCTTCACATCAGACCTGATGTAAGAAGAGCAGTATTTATAGTCGAAGCCCAGTCAAAGGAAGAGGGCGATAACAGTGCAGTTGAGATCGTAAGAAGCCTCTTCAGCGATGTTGCGGGTGATTTTGTAACTGCTGTTGATGAACAGGAGGTTATTTTAATAAAATCTCTTGAGGATTCAGCAGACGAAGAAGAGACCATGAAAACAACTGCTGCAACAATTGTTGATATGATGAGCACAGAGGCAATGATAAGTGCCAGGGTTGCTTACGGAACAGCAGTAGGTGAGATAAGAGAGGTTTCAAAATCCTATAAGGAAGCAAGAATGGCTCTCGATGTAGGAAAGATATTCTACGCTGAGAGAAATGTTGCATCATATTCATCTCTTGGAATCGGAAGACTTATATATCAGCTTCCGGAGAATCTGTGCAGGATTTTCCTTAATGAGATCTTTGGTGAGAATATTCCTGATCATATGGATGAGGAGACATTACTTACCATTAATAAATTCTTTGAAAATAACCTTAATGTTTCAGAGACTTCCAGACAGCTCTTTATTCATAGAAATACTCTTGTCTACAGGATCGAGAAGATTGAAAAGGCTTCAGGACTTGACATAAGGAGTTTTGAGGATGCTTTGACCTTAAAAATAGCTCTCATGGTAGTAAATTACCTTAAATATCTGGAAACAAGGGAATATTGATGACCGCAGAAGATATAAAATATATGAAACAGGCGATTACACAGGCAAAAAAGGCAGCCGCCATTGGCGAGGTGCCGATTGGCTGTGTAATTGTTTTTGAAGGAAAAGTGATCGGCAGAGGATATAACAGACGAAAGACTGATCATTCGACACTTGCACATGCGGAAATAGCTGCAATAAAAAAGGCAACGAAAAAGCTGGGAGACTGGCGGCTTGAAGACTGCACTATCTATATTACCTTAGAACCGTGTCCTATGTGTGCCGGTGCGATCGTTCAGTCCAGAATGAAGAGATGCGTGATCGCAGCAATGTCGCCGAAATCAGGCTGTGCCGGAAGTATACTGAATCTGCTGCAGGAACCGTCATTTAACCATCAGGTTGAGATTGAAAGCGGGGTGCTTGCAGATGAGTGCTCGGAAATGCTGAGCAGTTTTTTTAAGGAATTGAGATTCAGACTTAAAAATGAGGAATGAAAGATAAGGTTTACTGATTTGCAAGCAAGTGGTAAAATTAAGCCCGTATGAAAAATAGAAAATATATAATTTATGTCATTGCCATAATAGTAGTGTCCGGAATTCTGCTTCATTTCGCGGGAATTGCTTCGGAGGCTTTTACAGAGGTATGTGACGATCATTATTACGAATATTATAAAAAAGATTATAAGGGTTATATTTCTCCGTGGTATACGGATGGTCTTCATGTAGTAGATGAGGGATTTATTCATTCATTGCAGATGCTTACCCACAGCAAAAACGATACGGGGAATATCATAGCAATAGGCTCATCTCTCACGGCCATGGAATTTGATGCTGAAAAGCAGAAGGAACGCCTGAGAGACAGTTATGATATGTACGTTTTTGCCAGCGGTTCAGGATCCTGGAGAACAAATCTTGTTCTGGATAATCTGATCCGCACGGAATATGAATATACTGACAAGGATATAGTAAAACTTGAGGTTTCATATTCGACATTCAGAAATGCCGATAATCTCACCATTGCAGAGGCGACTATTGATAAATGGGGGAAATACAGGGTAGAAGATGATTTTTCCGTGAAAAAAAATACCTGGCTCCTCGCACCTGTTTATGCTATGAATGTGGATCTTATGCGCATTCAGAATGTAGCAGAAATTGTAACCACATATTTTAATAAGACGGAGATGGATGCAGGTATCGGACCTGCTAACTATAGAAATAATTATTTTAATCATGAATCTGTAGCGGAATCTTTTGCTGTCACAGATGAAAGGATAGACCTGATTGAGTCACAGATACTGAGACTCGACAATGATACAAATCTTGTGGTGGAATTTTCACCTATGGCACCGGGTCTTAAAAAAACAAAAAACGGTAAGGATTATAATACCTGCGTAAAAAAAGTCCTTAAGCCATTTCTCAAGGAGCACAGGATAAAATATCTTGATTATAGAGGAAACTATAAGGAAACGGAATTTATTGACGGAGCACATTTATCTTATGATGCTTCTATCAGATATACATTAAAGCTGGATCATGATCTTAATAAAATAATCGACGAGATCGACGGATGATCATCGACGGAGAGGTGAAAAAAGTGAGTGTTATAGGCAGGAAAAAAACTGAGCTCAATCCGGAAGAATCCATATCGAAACTGCTCAAAATGGCAAATGCCTTAATGAGACATCCGGAGGAAAATGCAATCGCAGACAGGAGTGGAAAAGCTCTTAGGGTTGCGGTTGTCGGAAGCCATTCAATACAGCATTTTGTCAGGGTTTTAAACCTTTTCCTGGACAGAGCAGGAATATATGCAAATATTTATGAAGGTGAGTACGGCGGGATCAATATGGATGTTTTGGATGATAATTCAGAACTCTATAAATTTAAGCCGGAAATAGTCATTATTATGACACGCTATAATGATCTTCATATGGAAACGACAGAGGATCTTGAGCGAGAGATGTCTGTGTTAAAAAATCTCTGGAGTCATTTGGATAAATTATCCGGAGTTACAGTACTTCAGACAAATTATGCCATCAGAACAGCCAGACCTCTTGGCGCGCTGGAGGCAGCCTATCCGGATTCTTCATTGTCACTTATGCGTAAACTCAATATGACCATGACGGAAGAACATCCGGCAAACGTACATATAGTTGATATGGAGTATTTTTCATCATATTACGGAAAGAAGAACTGGTTTGATGAGAGCAGCTATTTCCTTACAAAACAGGGCTTTAATATGGATTATATGGGACCTGTTGCCGCAGAGATGACAAGAATGATCAAGGCAGTGAGTGGTCATACAAATAAATGCCTGGTACTTGACCTTGATAATACGCTTTGGGGCGGTGTTGTCGGTGATGATGGTGCAATGGGTATAGAGATCGATCCGCATAATCCATTGGGAGAGGCATACAGACATTTCCAGAGCTACTGTCTTGAGTTGAAAAAGCGTGGTGTAATACTTGCAGTTAATTCTAAAAATGATGAGGATATTGCAAAAGAGCCGTTCCTTAAAAATCCGGATATGATATTGAAACTTGATGACATAGCCTGCTTTGTTGCGAACTGGAATGACAAGGCTTCAAATATGAGCTATATTGCCAAGAGCCTGAATATCGGAATCGATACTCTGGTATTTTTTGATGATAATCCTGCAGAACGTGAGATAATCAGGAAGTTCTGTCCTGAGGTGACAGTCATAGATGTTCCGGACGAGCCGGAAAATTATGTGAGGGCTCTGGACAGCGCAGATCCTTTTGAATGGGCTGCTGTCACAAAAGAGGACAGGGAACGTTCTGATTCCTATATCCAGAATGCCAGACGTGAAGAGATGATGTCTTCATTTGTTGATTACGACGAATATCTTAAGGCATTGGAAATGAAGGGAAAATGCGGTCTTGTAGGTTCGGATGAAATAGAAAGATTTGCCCAGCTTACCAACAAGTCAAATCAGTTTAACTTAAGGACGCAGAGATATTCCGAAAGTGAGATAGAGGAAATGCTTAAAGACGGAAATTCAGCATGTCTTTATGTTTCACTCAGCGATAAATTTTCGCAATACGGGATCATTTCATGTATTATATTGAAAAAAGGCAGTGAAGTCGAAGGCCTGAATGAAGATGACTGCTTTATAGATAACTGGTGCATGTCCTGCCGTGTTCTTAAACGCTCTGTTGAGAATTTTGCTTTTGAGAGTGTTATCGAGCAGGCTAAAAAGATGGGCTGCAGAAGAATTGTAGGTGAGTATATCCGAAGCAAGAAAAACAGCATGGTTGACGGATTTTATGCAAAATTAGGCTTTACACCGATAGAGAATGATGAAAGAGTTCTTTACGAATATGACATAAATAAAAAGCCGGAGGAGAAATTATGGATACAAAGAGTAGATTAGAAAAGGTTATGCAGGAAGTTTTCGAAGATGATGAGATCAGAATAAACGATGAGACAACAGCCGACGATATAGAGGACTGGGACAGCCTTACCCATGTACAGCTGATAGTTGCAGTTGAAGAAGAATTTGCCTGCAAATTCTCAACTGTTGAGGTAATGAAGCTTAAAAATGTTGGTGAGTTCATAAAGCTTATAGATAGAAAGAAGACTAATGCTTGAATTTAGTATAGGAGGGCTTTTATTTGCCATTCTCCTTATTTTAGTGCCTCTTATTCTTCGTAATATAGGAAATTACAGAAGAGAGGCATTTTTAATTGTAAATATAGCTGTTTTCGGTTTGACCTTTAGTGACATAACAGCGGCAGCAATAGCTGCGGCATGGATACTTATCCCGTATTTTGCCGCACCGCTTATAGCCGGTAATGGAAAGAAGAGTGCAGTCGCAAGGAAAATATTTTACATTCTTATGCTCCTTGTGTTTCTCTATCTGATGCATTATGAATGGATAGTTATATTCAGATATATGCCTTATTCGCCTGTACTTAAATTCCTGGGACTTTCTTATCTCCTCTTCAGGGAAGTTGATTTTACAATGCAGTATTCCTATCTTCAGGAGACAAATACAAAGATAAGTCTTGCGGATTATCTAAATTATCTTCTTTCTTTTTACACGATAATGGCAGGTCCGATAATGCGCTATGAGGAATTCATACAGGATTTTTACCGTGAAGACAGACCTAAACTTGAAGAAAACGATATGCTGATGACCTTCCAGAGAATCCTTACAGGATATATTGAGGTATACGTTATCTCAGCCCTTATGTCCGGATGGGGTGCTTATTGGTTTGACAGAGTGCCGAAAGCTGGAAATCTGGCGAAGGCTGTGATCATTTACTTTATTTTCTCGATATTCAATGCTCTGTTTATTTATTTTAATTTCGTGGGTTATTGCGATATAGTGGTTGGAGGCGCTAAGCTTTCAGGCATGACCTTGAAAGAAAACTTCGACAGACCTTATATGGCGAGAACAATGGTGGAATTCTGGAACAGGCATCATATTTCACTGTCAGAATGGATAAGAGACTATATATACAGCCCGATAATTAAAATGCTTTTGAGCGGTGCTTTTAAGAAAAAGCTTTTTGAGGCACAATGTATAGCACTTTTTGCAACCTTCCTGATAGCTGGAATCTGGCACGGAACCAATCTGAACTACGTGGTATATGGCCTTCTCGAGGGACTTGGAGTGGTGATCTCTTCACTCTATACCAACGGACTTAAGAAAAAATATGGCAAAAAGGGATTCAGAGAATATGAAAAAAAACGCGGAGTCATAATATTCGAACATATTTGGACCTGCGCTTATGTGTGTATTTCATTCAGCTTTGTAGGATATGATGTTATTGGTATGTTAATGGGGAATATTAAATAATGTTTAAGAGTTTTTTTGAAAAATTACCGCTTTGGGGAAAGCTTCTGTTGATGTCTGTAGAGCTGGGGATAATACTATATGCTGTATTTGTAGGTACGACGACTACAGTACTTTACCAGGGCTTTTGATCATAAATACAGTTACTGTTCACACGCTTTCAGCGTGCTCCAGTAACGGGTTTTGCCATTTAAAATTGCCTACGGCAATGGGCAAAACCCAGTGTTCAGTCAAAGTTTTTGTGGCATAACTGCGCAGCGGAGTGCGCAGTTTGCCTGTGAACAGTAACTAAATACAACAAAAGTACATACGCTGGCAACAATAGGTTATTACATAAGGGGAAAAGGACGGTTATAATATGATTCAGGAAAAACCAACACTTGTTATAATGGCAGCAGGAATGGGATCACGTTACGGTGGTCTTAAACAGATCGATCCGGTTGATGCAGAAGGAGATAAAATAATCGATTTTTCCATATTCGATTCACAAAAGGCAGGATTCGGCAAGGTTATTTTTGTTATAAAAGAAGAAACAAGAGAGGCCTTCGAGGAAAGCGTAGTGAAGAGACTTAACGGAAAAGTTGAGACAGCTTTTGCTTATCAGAAACTGGAAAATCTTCCGGAGGGCTTTTCGGTTCCGGAGGGAAGGGAAAAACCCTGGGGTACGGCACAGGCAGTATTGGCCGCAAAAGATTTGATCGATGGAAGTTTTGCAGTGATCAATGCAGATGATTTTTATGGAAGAGAAGCATATGTAAAAATGGCGGATTTCCTTAAAAATACTGAGGATGATGAAAAATACCGCTATGCAATGGTAGGCTTTATCCTTAAAAACACACTGACAGAAAATGGTTATGTTTCAAGAGGTATCTGCAGTGTTTCAGAGGACGGATGTCTTTCAGATGTCGTTGAACGTACTCAGATAGAAAAGGATGGAGATAAGGCAAAATTCACGGAAGATGGTGGAAATAGCTGGACAGCACTCAGTGGAAATGAAGTGGTTTCAATGAATTTCTGGGGATTTGGAAAATCTATTCTTCCGGAACTTGAAGAGGCTTTTAAGGACTTTCTTACTAAACTTCCTGAGGCTCCAAATCCGCTTAAGGCTGAATGTTATCTTCCTTCAGTCGTTGATTCTCTTATAAAGAAGGATAAGGCAAGTGCAAAGGTTCTCGAATCGGCAGACCGCTGGTTTGGTGTAACATATAAAGAAGATAAGGCAAAAGTAAGAGAAGAAATCGAAAAGCTTAAAGATGCAGGAGTATACCCGAGAAATCTTTGGGACTGAAGCTGATATCTTTTGAGTGTTGATCGCAGGGATCCGCATTTCCTATGAATTTCACGCGACAAGAAAACACAGGGCTTTTGGATAGATCAAAAGGTTTATAAGGAGGACATGAAAATGGCAATACTTTTAACCGGTGGAGCCGGATATATCGGTTCACATACTTTGGTAGAGCTTTTAAATGGCGGATATGATGCAATTGTAATGGATAATTACTCTAATTCATCACCGGAAGCACTTAAAAGAGTTGAAGAGCTTACAGGCAAAAAAGTAAAGAGCTATAATGCAGATATAAGTTCCAGAGAGGATCTTGAAAAGATCTTTTCAGAAAATGATATCCAGGAAGTTATTAATTTTGCTTCACTTAAGGCTGTAGGTGAATCCGTTGAAAAGCCCTGGGAATATTATAACAACAATATCGGAGGAACACTTACACTTCTTGATGTAATGAGAAAGCACGGAGCAAAGAACTTTGTATTCTCTTCATCAGCTACAGTTTACGGTGATCCTGCAGTAATCCCGATTACAGAGGAATGCCCGAAGGGAACATGTACAAATCCGTATGGATGGACAAAATGGATGCTTGAGCAGATCCTTATCGATATGCAGAAGGCTGATCCGAGCTGGAACATGGTAATTCTTCGTTACTTCAATCCGATAGGTGCCCATAAATCCGGAAGGATTGGTGAGAACCCGAACGGCAGACCTAATAATCTCATGCCTTATATTACACAGGTTGCAGTAGGTAAGCTTCCTGAGCTTGGAGTATTTGGCGATGATTATGATACTCCGGATGGAACAGGTGTAAGAGATTATCTTCATGTAGTTGATCTTGCAAAGGCTCATGTTAAGGCTATAGACAAGCTCAGAACAGCTCCCGGATGCTTTATATGCAACCTTGGAACCGGACATGGTTATTCTGTACTTGATCTTGTTAAGACCTTTGAAAAGGTTAATGACATTAAAATTCCGTATAGCATTAAGCCAAGACGTGCAGGAGATATTGCAACATGCTACTGCTCACCGGAAAAGGCAGAGAAGGAACTTGGCTGGAAAGCAGAGCTCGGGGTTGAGGATATGTGCCGCGATTCATGGAATTTCCAGAAGAATAACCCGAATGGATATGAGTCATAATAGTTTATATTGAGTTGATAATTCTTATAAAATAATAAAATAATTTACTTTTTATACAATCTATCTTATAATTAAAAGCGTGTATCTGTAGGAGATACACGCTTTTAATTATAGATAAAAAGGCAGGTTAAGGATATTGAACGAAAAAAATAATGGAAATAATAATAACAACAACGGAAAAAGTCCGAAGAACCGTCAGACGCTTGTTATTATGATAATTGCCACTATTGTGACATTGCTTTGCATGAATTTGCTAAGCTCAGTGGTAACAAGCTCAACAACTGAGGAGATCAGCTACAGCCAGTTTTTGAATATGGTTGAGGAAGGGCTGGTCGATGAGGTTGAGATCGACAGTGACAGGATCATAATTTATCCAAAGAGCTCAGGTTCAGAACAGAGTATTGGAGGAATTGGAATATCGCCTCTGAGAAAAACCTATTATACAGGTGTTATAAACGATATTCACCTTGTAGAGAGATTAAAGGCTGCAGGAGTCAATTTCAAGGGAGAAGTACCGGATATTTCTGCGACACTTCTCTTAATATTCTTAAACTACATACTTCCGATAATTGTAGTATTTATAATTCTTCATCTTGCTACAAGACGTATTGGCGGCGGCTCAGGCGGAATAATGGGCGTCGGAAAGAGTAATGCAAAAGTATACGTACAGAAAGAAACCGGTGTTACTTTTAAGGACGTTGCCGGACAGGATGAAGCTAAGGAATCGCTGCAGGAAGTTGTTGATTTCCTGCATAATCCCGGAAAATATGTAAAGATTGGTGCAAGACTTCCGAAGGGTGCTCTTCTTGTAGGACCTCCCGGAACAGGTAAGACCCTTCTTGCAAAGGCAGTTGCCGGAGAGGCACATGTTCCCTTCTTCTCACTTGCCGGTTCTGATTTCGTAGAGATGTTTGTAGGTGTCGGAGCATCAAGAGTAAGAGACCTCTTCAGAGAGGCTGATAAGAATGCGCCATGTATTATCTTTATTGATGAGATTGATGCGATAGGTAAATCAAGAGATTCAAGATATGGTGGAGGAAATGACGAGAGAGAGCAGACACTAAACCAGCTTCTTGCAGAAATGGATGGCTTTGATTCATCTAAGGGTATTCTTATCCTTGGAGCTACAAACAGACCAGAAACTCTTGATAAGGCACTTCTGAGACCGGGACGTTTTGACAGACGTATAATCGTTGATAAACCGGATCTTAAGGGAAGAGTTGAGACACTCAAAGTTCATGCCAAAGATGTCAAGATGGATGAGAGCGTTGATTTTGATGCAGTAGCTCTTGCAACCAGCGGTGCAGTAGGTTCAGATCTTGCAAATATGGTCAATGAAGCTGCAATCAATGCTGTAAAGGCAAACAGAGAGTTTGTTAATCAGAAGGATCTTCTGGATGCAGTTGAAGTAGTTCTTGTCGGCAAAGAGAAGAAAGACAGGATAATGAGCCAGAAGGAAAGAAAGATAGTATCTTATCATGAGATAGGACACGCGCTTGTATCTGCTCTTCAGAAAAACAGTGAGCCTATACAGAAGATTACTATCATACCGAGAACAATGGGTGCGTTAGGATATGTAATGAATGTGCCTGAGGAAGAAAAATATCTGGAGAGCAAGGATGAGCTTCATGATATGATCGTTTCCCTGGTAGGTGGACGTGCTGCTGAAGAAATTGTCTTTGACACAGTAACAACAGGCGCTGCAAATGATATTGAAAAAGCAACAAGTCTTGCAAAGAATATGGTTACACGTTACGGAATGAGCGAGCGTTTTGGACTCATGGGACTTGCAAGGGTTGAGGATCAGTACCTTAGCGGAAGAACTGTAATGGACTGCTCAGATGAGACTGTAGCAGGTGTTGATGAAGAAGTTGCAAAGATTCTGAGAGAGGCTTATGAAGAGGCTAAGGGACTCTTGAGTGAAAACCGTGAGCTTTTAGATAAACTTGCAGGATTTCTTATTGAAAAGGAGACGATCACCGGTAAGGAATTCATGAAGATCTTCCGAGCTGAAAAGGGTATAGAAGAACCGGAAGAAAGTGAAGAGGAGAAAAAAGCAGAGACAGCTAATGATGATAAAGCCGGCGCAGTTGAGACAAGCCAGCATATAAATCTTACAGCAGATGACTCTGCAGAAGAAAAGAAAGCTCCTGAACTTCAGCAAAATAACTCGCCCTGGGGATTTAATCCGAACACTATACCGTCTGCAGGTGATAATAAGACTGCAGAGGACAGCACAGATTCAAAATCTGAAGATAAAGATAATAGACCGGGAACAGGCAGTGTTTTATAAATGAAAGGTAAAACCCCCGTCCAAGCTTGAAAAAGCAGGGCGGGGGTTATTGAATAATTATGGCAAAAAAGAAGATTTATGTAGTACGTAAGGGACGTAAACCGGGATTTTATGACAGTTGGGCAGAATGCCAGAAAAATGTCACGGGCTTTAAGGGAGCAGAGTTTAAGTCCTTTTTGACTATGGCTGATGCAGAAGCATATATGAACGATGAAAGAGCCAGCGTTGATGATCTTGACAGCTCTAAGCCTTTTGCTTTTGTAGATGGTTCATTTAATAAGCCTGAAGGAAGATATGGCTGGGGCGGCTTTCTGGTCGAGAACGGTAAAAGACATATTATAGCAGGTCATGGAGAAGACCCTGAGCTTGCATCAGTATGGAATATAGCAGGAGAACTTATGGGTGCTTCGGAAGCTATGAAAAAAGCTGAAGAACTTGGTTTAAGTGAAATTTCGATCCTTTATGATTATGTGGGAATTGAAGAATGGGCAAAGGAAAATTTTAAGACCAACGGGAAAAAATATGTTGAGGACTATGTATCTCTTTATAAGAAAACGTTAGATAAGGTCGATATTAAATTTGTGAAGGTCAAGGGACACTCCGGTATTGAAGGAAATGAAGATGCCGATGCCATTGCCAGATTCGAGGCAGGAGTATCAATAGAAGAAAAACACAGAAAAATATTGGAAAAATATAATCTGATATAAAAAAAGCTTTCCGCTTTTATTGCGGAAAGCTTTTTGCTTAAGAAGTTATTATGCCTGTTTTCTGAATACTTTGTAGAGCGTTTGAGAAAGCGCTGTTGCTACGAGGCAGCATACGATAGCTTCGATTGCACCCTGTGTTCCTACAAATGCAAAAACAAATGTAAGAGGATTGGATACTCCTAAAGCATCTACAAAGCCCTGGATAACAGGTGCATTATAGAAGAACAGTACTAATGAACCCATGAAGAGCAGAGTATTAAGCAAAGGACAAGCAAGGCTTGATACAAAGAATGAAAATTTAGATGCAGGCTTGATAGCGTGAAGGCTCTTAAAAATAAGACCTGTAAGAAAACCTTCAAGGCAGCGTGCAACTATTGTCATGCAGAAAAATCCGAAAATATTAATGCTTATAAGTGAAGCAAACGCTCCGGAAAATCCGTTTATGAATGAAGTAATTCCGAAGGCTGTTCCACAAACTGCACCACCAAGGGGGCCAAGCATGATTGCGGCTATTGATACCGGAATTGTAAGTAATGTTATGGACAGACCCGGTGTCTTAAAATATCCGAGGGGCGTCATGGCCATAACGAGTGTGATGGCAACCATAAGTGCAAGCTCTACCATGTACTTCGTTCTTGCCTGCGCATTTTCTGCTGCGCTGTTTACTACTGCTGTTGATCTCATTGTTTCCTCCCTTTCCGGTCATGCGGCATAATTTACCTGCATGCCAAAAACATTAAATAAATAATTTGAACGCAAGGGATTTCATCAGATTTGAATAAGAATTGTAATTAGGGGTGTTTTTAATCGAATTTAGACGCAAAAATCTTATTAACAATTATTTAAGTAGCCGCCGCACGAGGTCAGCCCTTACCTGTTTCATAATATTTTTGTGTTTATTTGATCTATCTTTTCTGATGCATCTTCATCCCAATGAATAACGCTCAAGCGAATAGTATCATGAAATTCGAAAATATGCAATAGTAAGATACTTGAAAGCGTTTCTTTTAAAAGATAATATTGTTTATATAGATAATAGCTTAAAAAGATTGAGAGAAAAAATATGGAATTTGATATAGAAGAAAATCTTGCAAAACTGCCTAAGAAGCCGGGAGTTTATATAATGCATGCCTCCGACGATGAGATCATTTATGTCGGAAAGGCGGTTAATCTTTTCAACAGGGTACATTCTTATTTCAGAAATACAAAGAAAAGCCCAAAGATTCAGAAGATGGTGACACATATCAACTATTTTGAGTATATAATCACCGACTCGGAGCTCGAGGCACTGGTACTGGAAAGTAATCTTATAAAAAAGCATCGTCCGCGTTATAATACAATGCTTAAGGATGATAAGAGCTATCCATACATAAAAGTAACAATAAATGAGGACTATCCGAGAATACTTTTTTCAAGAAAGCCGCAGGGAGATACCGGGATTGGCCGGTCGAAGGCAAAATTCTTCGGTCCTTATACCTCAGCATGGGCGGTACGTGACACGATAGAACTGATAAATAAAATCTATCGTCTAAGAACCTGCAATCGCGTCCTTCCGAGAGATGTTGATAAAATGAGACCTTGTCTTAATTATCATATTAATATGTGCCAGGGTCCATGTAAAAGCGGAGCTGTTGACCGGGAAGAATACAGAAAGTCGGTGGATGGTGCAGTCGATTTTCTAAATGGTAATTACAAGCCGATACTTGATATGCTTGAGGATCGCATGATGAAAGCTTCCGATGAAATGCGATATGAAGATGCTGCATCCTGGAGGGATCTCTTAAATTCTGTTAAGGCTGTTGCGCAGAAACAGAAAATAACGGCTGCTTCAGATGCCCAGGACAGGGATGTTATAGCCTCCTACGCCGAGGGAGAGGATGCAGTCGTGCAGATATTCTTTGTAAGGAATGGACGTCTTGTCGGAAGAGACCACCATTATATGACAGGTGTGGCTGACAGAACAACTGCAGATATTCAGAACAGTTTTATAAAACAGTTTTATGCCGGAACACCTTTTATACCAAGAGAGATCATGGTAGAAGCTGAACTGGAGGATATGGCGGTCATAGAGGAATGGTTAAGTAAAAAAAGAGGCGGAAGGGTCAGTCTTTTGGTGCCGAAAAGAGGTATGAAGGAAAGGCTTGTAAAACTTGCAAAGAAGAACGCTGAACTTATCCTTTCAACTGACATGGAAAAACTAAAGAAAGACAACGAGAGAACGATCGGCGCAGCTCAGGAACTGGCAGATCTGATAGGAATAGAGAATGCCAGAAGGATTGAGTCTTATGATATTTCCAATATCAGTGGATTTGAATCTGTTGGATCAATGGTAGTTTTTGAAAATGGGAGGGCAAAAAAATCAGATTACAGGAAATTCAGAATAAAGGGAGTTGAAGGTCCGAATGATTATGCAAGCATGGAGGAAGTGCTTACAAGACGCTTTGAGAGACTTTTGAAATCGACTGAGAACGAAGAAGTGGATGATGATGCGGTAATCGGAGATTCATTTTCAAATTTCCCGGATCTTATTCTGATGGACGGAGGCAAGGGACAGGTTAATATTGCGCTTGATGTACTCGCAAAGCTGAATCTGGATATCCCTGTAGCCGGTATGGTTAAGGATGATACTCATTCCACCAGAGGAATATATTATGAAAATATTGAGCAGCCAATAGATACACATTCAGAGAGTTTCAGGCTTGTTACAAGGATTCAGGATGAGACACATCGTTTTGCGATAACCTATCACAGATCTTTACATGCAAAAGGTCAGCTTCATTCGCTCTTAGATGATATTCAGGGGATAGGAGAGACCAGGAGAAAGGCATTGATGAAGGCATTTGGAAGTATCGAGGCAATAAGAGAGGCGGAAGAGAAGGAACTTGCAGAGGTTGATGGAATGAATGCAAGGGCTGCAGAGGCTGTGTATGAGTTCTTTCATAAAGAGAAAGATCGATGATTTAAGGTAGTTAAAGAAATCTCTCACATCTGAGTATTGAATGCGTAGGTGGGGAATATCATTGACATTGCAGGAAATTGTTTTACAACAGAAACATTTTAAGGCGGATTACAGCTTAAGTTTATAACTTTTAGAAGTTTTTTAGAACTCGTTCACGAAATGTATACATTTCATTCTGATTTTTGTCACAAGAGATTGTTATTATATATTCATAGAGCGGTGATGAACGAACCCCACACACTCGTACATCAAAGTAACCCGCCTATAAAATTTAACGAACTTCTTTTTCATACTCAGCCAGCATAGGTAACTATGCTGGCTACCTCCCTTTTAAAGGCAAATTCAAAAACTCTTCACATATCAAATTAAAGATGTTACAATAATAAGAATGATAACTTGGGGTTATTATGCGTTAAAAATATTATGACGGAGGTATTTATATGGCAACGGTTGCGTTGAAGAGCTTCATTGAGAAGATGGAACTCGTTAATCTTACACCGGAAATAGATATAGAGAAGGCTGTTATCGGTTCACCTGAGATTAACAGACCCGCGCTGCAGCTTACCGGCTTTTTTGAGCATTTTGATACGGGAAGAGTCGAGATAATCGGATTTGTAGAATATTCCTATATGCAGCAGATGGATGAAGAAAAACGAGAAGAGATATATTCAAGATTACTGGATCCTTCGGTTCCGGCTTTTATTTTCTGCAGAGATTTAGAGCCGGATGAGACATTTATGAAGCATGCACTCAATAATGGTGTACCGGTTTTGAAAACTTCAAAATCCACATCAGACTGTATGGCACAGATCATTAGATGGCTGAATGCAAAGCTTGCACCGTGTATTTCAATTCACGGAGTTCTTGTAGATGTTGATGGTGAAGGTGTTCTTATAACAGGTGAGAGCGGAATCGGAAAAAGTGAGGCAGCTCTGGAACTTATAAAAAGAGGACATCGTCTCATATCTGATGACGTAGTTGAGATCAGAAAGGTTTCTGATGATTCACTTATCGGATCCGCACCGGATATCACAAAGCATTTTATCGAACTTAGAGGAATCGGAATCGTTGATGTTAAGGCTCTTTTTGGTGCCATAAGTGTTAAGGATTCAGAGGAAATAAGTCTTGTTATCAAACTTGAAGACTGGGACAGAGAGAAAGAATATGACAGACTTGGTCTTGAAGAAGAATACACAGAATATCTCGGCGTAAAACTGGTATGTCACTCAATACCGATAAGACCGGGACGAAATCTTGCAATAATATGTGAAACTGCTGCTATTAATTACAGGCAGAAAAAGATGGGATATAATGCCGCTAAGGAATTATATAAGAGAGTACAGGAAAATTTGGCTAAAAGAAACGAGGAGTAAAAGTAATGAAAGAGTTTGCAATCGGAGTTGATGTGGGGGGGACATCGGTAAAAATGGGGCTTTTCACCTATAAGGGTGAATTAAAGGAAAAATGGAGCATTCCTACTAATGTATCGGATGATGGTAAACGTATAATTCCGGATATAGCAGCGTCCATAAAAAAGAAAATGGCAGAAAGAAATCTTACGGAAGCTGATATTGAGGGTGTAGGAATCGGTCTTCCCGGTCCGGTTGATGATTCAGGAGTAATACGTAAGGCAGTTAATCTTCATTGGAACAAAACATTTAATGTTGCAGGACAGCTTTCGGATCTCCTTGACGGAATGAAAGTAAAGGCAGGAAATGATGCAAATGTTGCAGCATTGGGTGAGTGCTGGGCAGGAAGCGGAAAAGGTTACAATGATCTTGTAATGGTAACACTCGGAACAGGTATAGGTGGAGGCGTTATCATTAATGGCAAGATCCTCGCCGGAGATACAGGTGCTGCCGGAGAAATCGGTCATATACATGTGAATGACGATGAAGAAGTAAAGTGCAACTGCGGAAACTGCGGTTGTCTTGAGCAGTATGCGTCTGCAACCGGTATAGTACGTCTTCTCGAGAGAGAGCTTGAAGCTTCCAATGATGACAGTGTTATGAGAACAAAGAAGCATACTGCAAAAGATGTATGGGATGCCGTAGAAGAGGGTGATGCTCTTGCAATCCGTGTTGCCGAAAAATTTGGAGCATATCTCGGGAAGGCTCTTGCAGGAATCGCAGCAGTACTCAATCCGGAGCTTATAGTTATCGGAGGAGGTGTTAGTCTTTCGGGTGATGTGATAATGCCTTTCATCGAGAATAATTTTAAGAAAACTGTATTTCATGCGAGTCGCGAAACAAAGTTTACAAGGGCAGAACTTGGAAATGACGGGGGAATTTATGGAGCAGCAAAGCTTGTGCTCTGATCAATTAGTCTATGAATGAGTATTTTATTGAATATGTAAAGAAAATTTTACCGGCTGAAAGAATTAGAATTGATGAGCCGATGAGCAAACATACTACATTTCGTGTAGGTGGGCCTGCTGATCTTTTTGTTCAGCCGGAGAGTAAAGAAGAACTTGCAGCGATCATTAAATATCTTGCTGTTTCTGAAAGAGAATATTTTATTCTCGGAAACGGCAGCAATCTTCTTGTTGGAGATCATGGATACCGCGGAACTGTTGTAAAGATCTCAAAAGGTTTCGATACAATAGAGACAGATGGTATCAGAATAAAAGCCGGTGGGGGAGCAATGCTTTCGAAGGTTGCGGCGTCAGCGCTAGCTGATTCCCTCAGCGGTTTTGAATTTGCATCGGGAATTCCCGGTACAGTAGGCGGAGCAATGGTTATGAATGCGGGCGCCTACGGAGGAGAAATGAAAGATATAGTTGAATCTGTTGAAACCGTTACGGAAGATGGAGATGAACTTGTTCTTTCAAATGATGAAATGCAGTTTGCTTACAGAAAGAGCATGCTGAGAAAGGCAAAGCTTGTGGTAACATCTGTAACATTCCGCCTCGAGAAGGGAGATCAGGCTGATATCCTTTCGAAGATGGAAGAGTTTAAGGCCAGCAGGATAAAGAAACAGCCGCTTGAATATCCGAGTGCGGGATCGACTTTTAAGCGTCCTGAGGGATATTTTGCAGGGAAGCTTATCATGGATGCCGGTCTTTCAGGGTACACCATAGGCGGAGCACAGGTTTCTCCAAAACACTGCGGATTTGTTATAAATATAGGAAATGCATGTTCCGCAGATATCAGGGATTTGATAATAGAAGTACAGGAAAAGGTCAGGGATCGCTTTCATGTAAAGCTCGAACCTGAAGTTTGCATTATAGGGGACTTTTAAAAATGAAATTAGTAATAGTCACCGGTATGAGCGGCGCAGGAAAAAGTACATCATTAAAAATGCTGGAAGATCTTGGTTATTATTGTGTAGACAATCTTCCGGTAATGCTGATATCGAAATTTGCGGAGCTTGCTTTTGCACCTAACAGTGAATTGTCAAAGGTTGCAGTAGGAATTGATGTGAGGACCGGACTGGACAATATTAATCTGGCTCTGAATGCACTTTCGGAACAGGGAAATGCCTATGATATACTATTTCTTGATGCAGAAGATGATGTTTTAGTCAAAAGATTTAAGGAGACCAGGAGAGCACATCCTCTTACAGCTCATGGAAGGATAGAAGAAGGCATATCAAGAGAAAGAGGCATGCTTAAATGGCTTAAACAGCATGCCACCTGTATAATAGATACCAGTCATATGCTTACAAGAGAGCTTAAAACGGAGATCGGTGATATTTATTCAAAGAATAAAAATTACGGAAATCTTTTTATAACAGTTCTTTCATTTGGCTATAAGTACGGAATTCCTAATGACGCTGATCTTGTTTTTGATGTGCGTTTTCTGCCTAATCCGTATTACATCGATGAGCTTAAAATGCACACCGGAAATGATAAGGAAGTGCAGGACTATGTTCTTCAGTTCCAGGAAGCAGGAACATTTCTTGATAAGCTTGAGGATATGATACGTTTTCTAATCCCCAACTATGTAATAGAAGGAAAAAATCAGCTTGTTATCGCAATTGGATGCACAGGCGGCAAACATAGGAGTGTTACTCTTGCCAACAAGCTTTATGAGAGGCTCGAGAAAAATGCCAATTATGGCATAAAGATCGAGCACAGAGATATTTATAAGGATTCACTCAGAAGGTAGTTTTAATGTCTTTTTCAACAGATGTAAAAAAGGAAATATCAATGCACATACCAACAGCCAGACATTGTCAGATAGCAGAACTGGCGGCGTTGTTCGAATTTGGAGGAAGGTATTTACCTTCTGAAAAACGTATGGAATTTCAGACTGAGAATTCCCTGGCTGCGAAATTGTACTTTACATTGTTGCAAAAATTATGTACAATACGTTGTGACGTTCAAGTGATACGTGCACATGATGCAGTATATCTTCTGAACATATATGGTGATGATGCTGAAAGAGCTGCAAAAATGCTTAAACTTGCTGAGACAAGGGATAGCGTCAATGAACTGCTTGTTGAAAAAATGTGCTGCAAGCGGTATTTTGTTAGTGGAGCATTTTTAGCTGCGGGTTCGGTAAATAACCCGATGAAATCCTATCATATGGAAATAGTCTGCAGTTCTGAAAATCAGGCGGAGAAACTTGTTGATCTGATAAACAGTTTTGGCGTAGAAAGCAGAATAGTCATCAGAAAAAAATACTTTGTTGTATATCTTAAAGATGGCGGGCAGATCATTGATATGCTCAATATCATGGAAGCACATCAAGCCTTGATGAGTATGGAAAATACCCGTATAGTCAAGGAAATGAGAAATGCAGTTAACAGACGTGTCAATTGTGAAACAGCTAATATTACTAAAACTGTAAATGCAGCTGTAAAACAGGTAAATGACATAGAGTATATAAAGGCCTCGGGTGCATTTATGACTTTGTCGGAACCTTTGAGACAACTTGCTGAGCTGAGATTGGCTCATCCGGAGGCAAGCCTGAAAGAACTCGGTAGTCTGTTAGATGCAAATGTCAGTAAATCAGGGGTTAATCACAGGTTAAGGCGTTTAAGTGAAATAGCTGAAAACCTTAGAAAAAAAGGTTAATGATCAAGAGTGATTAGTTGCCGGATGGTTTCTTAAATGGAGGAGATTTTATGAAGAAACAGACTGTTACAGTATCCATCAATGAGGATATGGATACACGTCCAATTGCAATGCTGGTTCAGGTTGCCAGTCAGTATGATTCGAGCGTTTATATTGAATATGATTCAAAGCATGTTAATGCAAAGAGCATTATGGGTATGATGACACTCGCGTTAAAGAACGGCGATGATGTTGATGTTGTAACTGACGGAGATGACGAGGATGCAGCTTCGGAAGAAATGGTTAAATATCTTAGAGGAGAAGCCATCGCAGTCTGATTAATTACAGTAGGTCATATTATATGAATTCTGTTAATAAAAAAATTTATTTTATCTATAATCCACAAGCCGGAATGGGAAAGATTAGGGAAAATCTCTCGCAGATCATTGAAATCTTTTCAAATTCCGGCTTCGAAGTTACAGTGCGACCTACATCTAAGGCCGGAGATGCAAAATCAGCTACTATAGAAGCAGACGGCAGTTATGATATCATAGCCTGTTCAGGAGGAGACGGAACGCTTGATGATGTCACTGCCGGAATGCTTTTAAGCAAATCAAAAGTGCCTATTGGCTATATCCCGGCGGGAAGTACTAATGACTTCGCCCAATCTTTGAAAATTCCAATGAACATGCTGGATGCAGCTGAAGTTATAGCTCAACGTAACAGCATGGCTTTTGATATGGGAAAATTTAATGACAAATCCTTTGTTTATGTAGCGGCGTTTGGCCTTTTTACGGATGTTTCCTATGAAACAAGCCAGGATATGAAAAATACTTTTGGCCATTTTGCATATATAATAGAAGCTGCTACAAGGCTTCCGCAGATAAGATCTTATCATATGAAAGTTGAGTATGATGGAAAGACCATGGAGGATGATTTTATTCTTGGAATGGTGAGCAATTCTTTATCTGTAGGCGGCATGAAGGATATAACCGGCAATGGAGTTATACTAAATGACGGTCTTTTTGAAGTTACATTAATAAAAAATCCCGTACAGATGCAGGATTTTACCGATATAGCAACGGCAGTATTTACCAGATCGCAGGACAATCGTTTTGTTTTTAACTTCAAGACGAATAAAATAAAGTTCAGTTCTTCGGAGGATGTTCCCTGGACACTTGATGGAGAGTTTGGAGGAAATCCTAAAAACGTATTTCTTGAGAATATGCAATGTGCTCTTGAAATGATTGTGCCAAAGAATGTTTCATTGCCTTGTCTGACAATATAATTCGTGTTATAATTTTAACAGCTTTGTACGGTCATAAATAAAAGACACGTACATCAGAAAGGATGGGAAGACTATGTCATTAGTAGGAACAAAAGAAATGTTCGAAAAAGCTTACAACGGAGGATATGCTGTAGGCGCATTCAATGTCAACAACATGGAAATCGTTCAGGGCATCACGGAGGCAGCAGCAGAGCTTAACTCCCCTGTTATCCTTCAGGCTTCAGCAGGAGCAAGAAAGTATGCAAATTCGATTTACCTTGTAAAGCTTGTTGAGGCAGCTGTAGCACTTCATCCGGAAGTTCCGATCGCTCTTCACTTAGACCACGGCGCTGATTTTGATGTCTGCAAAGATTGTATCGACAGCGGATTTACTTCAGTTATGATCGATGGCTCATCAAAGCCTTATGAAGAGAACGTAGCACTTTCAGCCAAGGTTGCAGAGTATGCACATGCACACAATGTTGTTGTTGAGGCTGAGCTTGGAACACTTGCAGGTGTTGAGGATGACGTATCTGTAGCAGCTGAGAATGCTCAGTATACTGATCCTGATCAGGTTGTTGATTTCGTTAAGAATACAGGTGTTGACTCACTTGCTATCGCTATCGGAACAAGCCACGGTGCTTACAAGTTTAAGCCCGGCACACAGCCCCACATCCGTCTTGATATCCTTGAGGAGATCGTTAAGAAGCTTCCTGGCTTCCCTATCGTTCTTCATGGTTCATCTTCTGTACCTCAGGAGTATGTAAAGATCATCAATGCTAATGGTGGAGCATTACAGGATGCAGTAGGTATCCCTGAGGATCAGCTTAGAGAAGCTGCAAAGAGCGCAGTCTGCAAGATCAACATCGATTCCGATCTTCGTCTTGGTATGACAGCTGGTATTCGTCAGCACTTCACAGAGCATCCTGAGCACTTTGATCCTCGTCAGTACATCGGCGATGGACGTAAGTATGTTAAGGATATTGTTCACCACAAGATCATTAACGTTCTTGGTTCTGAGAATAAGATCTGAGAAAAAGTCTGATAATGACATGCTTAAAGGCATCTTCCAAATGGGAGATGCCTTTTTAATATGCCTTTAAAAGGGAGGATGCCGGGTACTTTCGCACCCGGCAAGTATTATGAAAAAGTTTTTTCTTTGAATTTGTCTTTGTTATTTATCTGATGAATATATAATAAGATATGAAAATGAAAAAAAATAATAATTCAAATGAAGAAATTTAAACGCTTTTATGAACGATAAATGAACAATGAAATTGTAAAAGGTTAGTAGATATATGTATATAATTATATGAATAGTAATATAAAGTCTATTCGATTTGACAAAATCTTTATTCTGCGCTACTATAAAGCGGAAAAGTTTTAATAAAACTATACGCTGATGTAATGAGGGTCGGCGTGCAATTATAAGGGAGGATAATATGGCATCAATAAGGAAAAGAGCAGTAGCACCTGCAGTTCCTGCAAGCGCTGTAAAAGCTGAGGAAAAGAAGGTCGAGGCTGCAAAACCGGAACTTGTAAAGGTTGTTGAAACTAAAAAAGAAGCAGACAAGGCTGAGAAAAAGGCTCCTGCAAAGAAAGCAGCAGCTAAAAAAGCTCCTGTAAAGGCAGCAGCAAAGACTGTTGAGACAGCTTTATATCTTCAGTTCCAGGGAAGAGAAGTATCAAAAGATCAGCTCGAGGAAAGACTTAAGGAAGTCTGGACAAAGGATATGGGCAAGGATCTTGCTGATATCAAGAAGATGACTTTTTATGTTAAGCCTGAAGAGTCTACAGCATATTTCGTAGTTAATGATGAAGTTGAGGGCAGCTTCGCAATTTGATTTTGAGTAGTAATTACATGAATAAAATTAAAGATTTTTTTGCTGCCGGGTACGATAGCACCCGGCAGTATTTCGTTAATAATTTAAAATTTGTATCTCTAATTTCAATTCCGGCAATAATTTATACAGTTTATCTCCTGTCTAAGATGATTGGACATACGTTTACAGATGTCAATATTCCAAATGAATACAGAGAAGCTGCAAATGTTCTACTGACAAGTGAATTTTTGAAAGGAAATAATATATATTCAATAGAGGCGCTTAATTCGGATCTGCCTCCTATGATATATCTATATGGTCCGTTATATTCTCTTGTTACAGCTTTTTTTGGAATATTTGTAAAAACAGATATTGTTCTTCTACATTATTTCGTAACTTTTGCATGTATAGTGGGATCGGCTTTCCTTGCGGCGGCATTAGTTAAAAAGCATAGCAGATCAATGGCAGCGCCTGTTCTTGCATTTTTATTTACAATAAACTGTCATTGGAGATACAGCTATGTAAATGCAGTTCCCGACAGCATGGGGCTTTTCATTATGATATTGATATTCTATCTGCTTTCAAAGGAAAAGCTTAAGCATAAGGCGATCATCACTGCGGTTCTTACTGTATTTATATTCTTTACAAAACAGTATTTTCTCCTTGTGGCAGGAACGGCAACTGCATATCTGTTTCTCTTTGAATCAAAAAAAGATTCGTTTAAATATCTGGGAACGATGGCGGTTACAGTTGGGGCACTGGCGGCTTTTATTCAGTGGAAATGTCCTCTCTTCTGGACTTATATGATATTTTTGGCAAAGGGACCAGGAAAAGGAGTATCAGGAACTGTTACACGCGGAAGCGTGAAAATCAGCGGGGAAGCATATAATTTTAGCCAGATCATGTCAATCGGCGGAATGTTCTTTTTCTTTTTCCTTGCGGCAACGGTTCTTGTTTTATACTGTATATTCAAGAAAAAGCTTCAGAAAATAGATTTTCTGCTGTTTGGCCATATGGCGGTAGCCGGAATATGTCTTCTCTATATAGGTAAAAATGATGGAGCCTGGCTTTCATATTATCTTGAACTTTTTGTTCCGGCGTTGATAATGGAAGCATTGATACTTATGGAGCGTTTTATTCCTGAAAAGGTCAGATCTGTCAGATATGCAGCATTTGTTGCTTTTTATCTGCTTATGTTTGCGTTTACAACATTCAGAACAGATCAGCGTCTTCCGGCATCACAGATGACAAATGAGGATTATGAAGCGTGGGATACTGCAGTATCGATCATGGATTCAAATCCGGGAGATATGTATCTATATCCGCTATTGGCATATTATGGAATGAAACATGATATTTACGTTTATAACAGCGGACAGCCTTTTGTAGTAACACAAAAGTTTTATGACCGGTATCTGAAATCAGAAAGTTCTCAAAAGAATTTTCCTTATGCAGGAGATGTTTTCTCGAGCCATCTTGACTACAGGGATGAGATAAAGGAAAAAGTAAGAAACGGAGAATACAGCATTGTAAGTTATATTAAGGATTATGATGAAGTCTTTGATGAGACAGATTTAAGTCTTAAATATGAAAAAATCAATAGTTTAACACTTCGTGCAGGCCGCTGGACCTGGGATGTTGACTTTTACGGATTGAAAAAATAATAAAGGCAGAAACCTTCTATATGTAACTGGTAGGTTTCTGCTTTTTGTTACTGTTCACACGCCTACAGCGTGCTCCAGTAACGGGTTTTGCCATTTAAGATTGCCCCCTCTGTGTGGCATATACTAAGCTCAGCTTTGCTTCGCTAAGTATTATGCGCATACGGCAATGGGCAAAACCCAATGTTAAGTCAAGGTTATTGCGGCATAACTGCGCACACATATTTCACTTAGTGCTTCAGCACTTAGTGAAATAGCGTACAGAGTAGCGGAGTGCGCAGTTTGCCTGTGAACAGTAACTGCTTTTTCTTTTGTATATAAAAAAGCTGTTGACAAAATCCTGTATGGGTGCTATCTTATCTTATAGGAATTAGCACTCAGATTAATTGAGTGCTAACATCTAAAAAGAGGCAATGTGCATGGAGATGGACGAAAGAAAAACCAAAATACTTGAAGCGATTATAAAGAATTACCTTGCAACCGGTGAACCGGTGGGATCGAGGACAATATCCAAGCTCGAAGGCTTAAAGGTGAGTCCTGCTACGATAAGGAATGAGATGTCGGATCTCGAGGAGATGGGATATATATTACAGCCCCATACTTCTTCCGGACGTATTCCCTCGGATAAAGGTTATCGTTTCTACGTCGACCGGATGTTCCTTGAAAAAGAAAAAGAAGTATCCGACATGAAGGAAATGGTCGTAGAAAAGGCGGATCAGCTGTCGGAGCTGCTGAAGCATGTATCAAAATTACTTGCGGAAAATACGCAGTACGCAGCAATGGTGTCATCGCCGCAGACACATCGCAATAAGCTTAAGTTTATCCAGCTTTCAAGGATAGATGATAAAAGCGTACTTGCAGTTATAGTTGTTGAAGGAAATATCATTAAAAATAAGATAATTCCAACAGCAGAGGAGATTGACGATGATACGATTCTCAAGCTGAATCTCCTGCTTAATACTCATTTGAATGGGCTTTCACTTGAAGATATCAATCTTGGACTTATAACCCTTATAAAAGAAAGGGCAGGTATTCATTCGGAAATGATAGCATCAGTTATCGATGCGGTTGCAGAAGCAATAAGAGCGGATGAAGATCTTGAAATTTACACGAGCGGAACGAATAATATTTTCAGATATCCCGAGCTCGCAGATAATCAGAAGGCAAGTGAAATAATATCAACACTTGAGGAAAAAAAAGAATTCACAGAACTCATGAAAGAGTCCTTAAATGAAAGCGGAGATGAGAACAGTCATGCCATTCAGGTTTACATCGGTAATGAATCGCCGATACAATCAATGAAAAACTGTTCCGTTGTTACAGCAACTTATGAGCTGGAGGATGGAATGAAGGGCATGATGAGCATCATAGGTCCTAAAAGAATGGATTATGAAAAGGTTGCTAAAACCCTTAAGACATTGCAGGAACAGCTTGATACATTATATAAGAAAAAGACATAGCTATGAAGGAGGCATTGACGTTTGAGCACAGAAGAAAAGACTCAGGAAGAAGCACAGGAAATCAATATAGAAGAGGCTTCTGAAGAGACAACTAAATCAGAAAACGTTGAAAATACTGAAAACTCAGCGGAGAAGTCAGAAGAAGGCGATGCAGAGGTATCGGAGGACAGCGCAGCGTCAGAGAAAGAGGCAGAAGCCTCTTCTGATGATAAGATAAATGAACTTAACGACCGCTATGTCAGATTGATGGCAGAGTTTGAGAATTTCAGGAAACGTACTGATAAAGAAAAGGAAATGATGTTTGAGACCGGAGCCAAGAGTGTTATAGAAAAGATCCTTCCGGTCGTAGATAATTTTGAGCGTGCCCTTGAAATGGCGAAGCCTGAGGAAGGTGCTGAGCCGGATCCCTTCATGGATGGCATAGATAAGATTTACAAACAACTTATGACCGAGTTTGACAATATGGGAGTCAAGCCTATAGAGGCAGTCGGTAAACCCTTTGACCCGCAGTTTCATAATGCAGTGATGCAGGAAGAATCTGAGGATGCTGAGTCAGGTACTGTAACTAAAGAAATGCAGAAAGGTTATATGTACCGTGACAGTGTAGTTAGACATTCGATGGTTGTTGTTGCGCAATAAGCGCTTGACGGCAGCCGGACGGACTGAGTCAGATAATAATTTAATTGGTGTTATTATAGAAGCCGGCAGATGTTTAACATGCGTCAGCATGTGACATACAGATGCGGCAGGCAACAGTGTTTGCCGGATAATAACAGGTGTTATTAAAGGAGGAGACAATAATGAGTAAGATCATAGGTATCGATTTAGGTACTACAAATAGCTGCGTAGCTGTTATGGAAGGTGGTAAGCCTACAGTTATAGCAAACCAGGAAGGATTAAGAACAACTCCTTCAATCGTTGCATTTACAAAGAACGGCGAGAGACTTGTCGGTGAGCCCGCTAAAAGACAGGCTGTAACAAACGCTGACAGAACAATTTCTTCTATTAAGAGAGATATGGGTACAGACCACGGTCGTACAATTGATGGTAAGAGATATTCACCTCAGCAGATTTCTGCTATGATCCTTCAGAAGCTTAAGGCTGATGCTGAGAGCTATCTTGGTGAAACAGTAAGCGAAGCTGTTATCACAGTTCCTGCATACTTCAATGATGCTCAGAGACAGGCTACAAAGGATGCCGGTAAGATCGCAGGCCTTGAAGTAAAGAGAATCATCAATGAGCCTACAGCTGCAGCTCTTGCATATGGTCTTGATAACGAAGGCGAGCAGAAGATCATGGTTTATGACCTTGGTGGTGGTACATTTGATGTATCTATCATTGAGATCGGTGATGGTGTTATAGAGGTTCTTGCTACAAATGGTGATACACGCCTTGGTGGTGATGACGTTGATAACATTGTTTCCAACTACATGGTTGAAGAATTCAGGAAAAAGGAAGGCATTGATCTCTCAGGCGATAAGATGGCTATGCAGAGAATCAAGGAGGCTGCTGAGAAGGCAAAGAAGGAGCTTTCAAGTGCCCAGACAACAAATATCAACCTTCCTTTCATCACAGCAACTGCAGAAGGACCTAAGCATTTTGACCTTGACCTTACAAGAGCTAAGTTCGAAGAACTTATTCATGATCTCGTTGAGAGAACAACAATTCCTGTACAGAATGCTATGAAGGATGCAGGTCTTACAAATAACGATATTACAAAGGTTCTCCTTGTTGGTGGTTCTACACGTATTCCTTGTGTTCAGGAGCACGTTAAGAAGCTCACAGGTAAAGAGGCTTCCAAGACACTTAATCCTGATGAGTGCGTAGCACTTGGTGCATCTATCCAGGGTGGTAAGCTTGCCGGTGAAGGCGGAGCTAATGATATCCTCCTTCTTGATGTAACACCTCTTTCACTTTCAATCGAGACAATGGGTGGTGTTGCTACAAGACTTATCGAGAGAAATACAACAATTCCTACAAAGAAGAGTCAGGTATTCTCAACAGCAGCAGATAACCAGTCAGCCGTTGATATCAACGTACTTCAGGGTGAGAGACAGTTTGCAAAGGATAATAAGTCCTTAGGACAGTTCCGTCTCGATGGTATCCCGCCAGCAAGAAGAGGTGTTCCTCAGATCGAAGTTACATTTGATATCGATGCAAATGGTATCGTTAATGTATCTGCTAAGGATCTTGGAACAGGTCATGAGCAGCACATAACGATCACAGGCGGTTCAAATATGTCTGATGATGAGATCGATAAGGCTGTCAAAGAGGCAGCTGAGTATGAAGCTCAGGATAAGAAGAGAAAAGAAGCAATCGATGCAAGAAACGATGCTGATTCATTCGCATTCCAGACAGAGAAGGCTATGGAAGAAGTTGGTGATAAGATCGATGAGAACCAGAAGACTCAGGTTCAGACGGATCTTCAGGCACTCAAGGATCTCCTTGCAAAGAATCCTGATGCTTCCAACATGACTGATGCAGATGTAAGCGAGATCAAGGCAGCTAGAGAGAAGCTTGAGCAGTCAGCACAGCAGCTCTTCACAAAGATGTATGAGAATATGCAGCAGGCCGGCGGAGCTCAGGGACAGGCAGGTCCTGACATGAGCGGTGCAGCAGGCGCTACAGCATCCGACAGCTCATCAGACAACGGAAATGATGCAGGTCCTGACGTTGTCGATGGTGATTACAGAGAAGTATAAAGCTTTTATTGGAAGATCTGAAAAGTCTTTCTAAGGATAAGCTTTCTTGAATAATAAAGTCACAGGGTGTAGAATAATACCCTGTGACTTATTGTCGATAATGAATTAAGGATTGGAGAATTAATTATGGCAGAACAGAAACGTGACTACTACGAGGTTCTGGGTGTCGATAAAAATGCCGATGATGCTACCATAAAGCGGGCATATCGATCGCTTGCGAAGAAATATCACCCTGACGTAAATCCGGGAGATAAGACAGCAGAGGCAAAGTTTAAAGAGGCTTCAGAAGCGTATGCTGTTCTTTCTGATGCTGATAAAAGACGCCAGTATGATCAGTTTGGTCATGCAGCATTTGACGGAGGCGCTGGCGGTGGCGGCGGATTCGGTGGATTCGGCGACTTCAGCAGTGCTGATTTCTCGGATATGTTTGGCGATATTTTCGGCGATTTCTTTGGAGGCGGAAGAAGCTCAAGGAATAGCAATGGACCTGCCAAGGGTGCAAATATTCGTGTACAGGTTCGTACAACCTTTGAAGAGGCTGTATTCGGCACAGAGAAGGAAATAGAGCTTACGCTTAAGGATGAATGTCCTAAGTGCCACGGCACAGGTGCAAAGCCTGGAACAAATCCTGTAACATGTCCTAAGTGCGGAGGCAAGGGTCAGGTTGTATATACTCAGCAATCTCTTTTCGGTACGGTCAGAAATGTTCAGACCTGTCCGGATTGCGGAGGCAGCGGAAAGATCGTTAAGGAAAAATGCCCGGATTGTTATGGTACAGGCTATATCTCATCTAAAAAGAGGCTTAAGGTTACAATACCTGCCGGTATAGACAACGGTCAGATGGTAAGGCTTCGTGATAAGGGTGAGCCCGGAAGAAATGGTGGCCCTAGAGGAGATCTTCTTGTAGAAGTTGTTGTATCAAGACATCCTATTTTCCAGCGTCAGGGATACAACATTTTCTCCAGTGCTCCTATATCATTTGCACAGGCAGCTCTTGGCGGAGATGTGCTTATAGACACTGTTGATGGACGTGTAGCATATACAGTTAAGCCCGGAACACAGACTGACACAAAGATCAGATTGAAGGGCAAGGGTGTACCGTCAATTCAGAATAAGGATGTAAGAGGAGACCAGTACGTCACTTTGGTAGTTCAGGTACCCACAGGCCTCACATCAAGCTCTAAGGAGCTCTTAAGGCAGTTTGATGAGCTCACAGGCGATTCTCTTCATGATGTAGAGCGTCGCTCAGGCACAGAAAAAGAACCTAAGAAGAAAAAGGGATTTTTCGGCTGATAAACAGACATAAAAAAGCTTACCGATAATGGTTATTCGTTGAAACCATTTCGGTAAGCTTTTTTTCGCTTATCGCTTGTTGCCTGTTACGCTGTTCGCCTCAAAGTTCCTACGAGCAACGCAACAGGCGATAAGCGAAAAATTATAGGGTTTCGAGAAAGAGCATCTGTTCATCGTCGTATCTGCCGGAGATGACACCCTTTACGATGGTGCCGGGGGCATAGACCTTGTCAGGACTGCAAACTCGTATGTACTCCTTGCTGTAGCCTGAGGAGTCTTCTTCGAAGAGAACCTCGACTTCACGGCCTATGGCATTATCCATAAATTCAGACTTATGTTTTGAATTAAGATCCTGCAGTACGAGACTTCTTTTGTGCTTTTCGGCATCTGTAAGCTGGCTGGACATTCTGTCGGCAGGAGTACCGTGTCTTCTTGAGTATTTGAAGATATGAGTTTCGTAGAAATTGATATCTTCAACGAATCTGACGGTCTCATCAAATTCTTCATCTGTCTCAGCCGGGAAACCAACGATAATATCCGTTGTGATGGCTGGATGATCAAAGTATTTTCTTAAAATATCTACTCCCTGAGAATATTCCGCTAAGCTGTAGTGCCTGTTCATTCGCTTCAGTACAGTGTCAGAACCGCTCTGAAGTGAAAGATGGAAATGAGGACAGATCTTTGGAATAGCAGAGAGCTCTCTGGCAAAATCCTCCGTCACAATGCGGGGTTCAAGTGAGCCTAAGCGTATTCTTTTAACACCTTCTATTTCTGCAGTTTTCTTTAAGAAATCAATAAGTGGTGCCTTAAGCCTTCCGGAGTGATATTCACTGATGAATTCTGCAAAATTCATATGTCTTTCAGCGGATGAGGGGGATGGAAGACGATCGATTCCGTATGAAGAAAGATGAATTCCGGTAATTACAAATTCACTATAGCCCTCATGTGATAGTGATTCTATTTCATCCAGGGCTTCTTGTTCATTTCTGCTGCGGATTTCTTCGCGGGCATAGGGGATGATACAGTAGGAGCAGTACATTTCACATCCATCCTGAATCTTTATGAAGGCTCTTGTGTGGTTTCCTTCAATTTCAGAATGTCTTTTTTTGATCGGAGAAGAATCATTTTCTGAAAAGTCTTCAATGGAATCATAATTGTTGATATCCGGATGATCAGATATATATTTATCTGTTATTTTTGCAATTTCAGCCTTCTCTTTATTGCCAATAACGATATCAACGCCTTCGTTCAGAACGTCTTCCTTTTGTCTTGTATTAACATAGCAGCCGGCTGCTATAACAATTGCGTTCGGATTTTTCTGTCTGGCTTTGTGTAACATCTGTCTGGATTTTCTGTCTGCAATATTTGTGACAGAACAGGTATTTATAACATAGATATCGGCTTTTTCATCGAAAGGGACTATTTTATAGCCATCCTCAGAGAGGGCTTTTTGCATAATGTCCATTTCATAAGCGTTTACTTTACATCCAAGATTGTGTAATGCTGCAGTTTTCAAAATTTCTCCTTATAAAATAAAAAAATTAAAAATGCTGAATACTCAGTTATTCTGTGAATTCTAACCAAAAAGTTAACCAAAATTTAGCGGGTTTGATATTGACTTTTGTATTATCCAAAAGTAAGATATTATAGTAAACACAAATTAAGGAGGTCATTTATGAAGACAGTAAAAATTTCACTGAATTCTATAGACAAGGTAAAGTCATTCGTTAACGACATCACAAAATTTGATTACGATTTTGATCTTGTGTCGGGAAGATACGTTATCGATGCTAAGTCAATAATGGGTATCTTCAGCCTTGATCTTTCAAAGCCAATCGATCTTAACATTCACGCTGAGGAAAATGTTGAGGAAGTATTGAAGATCTTAAATCCGTATATGGTATAAAACGGATAGGGGTATTGGTTATTGAGGGGGCAGATGTTTTGCATCAACGCAGACATCGGCCCTTTTTTGCGAATCTGTCCGGCGAGTTCATTTAAGAACCGCCGGATTTTTTAGTTTATTTCCTCTAAACCGGGAATCGTATCCTTAACACCTATTATAGTGCCCGCCAGATCATAGATATGCAGGTCATAGGGCATATAGAAATCAGGATAGGCCGGATCGAAAATGTAAATGCAATCTTCTTCGGGTTCCCCGTCTTCAAGCTCTTTTGTGTACTCGGCGAGCTTTTCATCAACTAAAGAGTCTATATTTCTTGAAAAATAAAAACGGTTAATGGTCAGTCCGTGCTCATATGCAAAAAAAGCATATTTATTCAGGTCTATATTATTGTCATAAAACATCACCAAATGCTCATAATTATCAAGCACTGCCAAAAGTTCCGGAGAATCCAGATCACAACTGTGTTTTTTGTGTTCTCTGACAATATCCTCCCGGGTCTGGGCAAAAGTGCCGGAAAGATCGTAAAACTGAACTAAAAGGCAGACGCTAAGGACAATAAGACTTATAATTCTGTTAGTATATCTCCTTAAAAATACAAATGCCGTTAAGGCGATTAAAAATGTCAAAGGCCAGATAAAACGTCCTGTGGATCGGAAAATACCGAAAAATTTATCGATCAGCTTGATCCTTGGAAATGTAAAAATAATATCAGTTCCAAAGGAAACTGTCGGATATACCGAAAACAGGGCAAAGACCAAAGCCATAAGAAATAGCAGAAAACGTCTCGGATGAGAATTTATAAGCTTTCCCAGAGAACTCTTTCTTTTATCTCTGATCAGATGTACTAGCAGCGCTCCCAGGCTTATAATGAACATTATGATAATACCAAGGCCTAAATATCCAAAGCCTTCATATTGGAATTCTCCGACCAGATCAAGATCCGGAAGTACGAGGCCAATACCCATCGGATTAAAAAGTGAATTTAAATTGCTTTCAAATCCGCCGGCATAATATACGGTGGAAACATTTCCATAGAAACCTCCCTCGATAAATAGACCGAAGATCCCTATGACCGTATACGAAAGACCGATTATAATTGAAGAGGGCAGCTCCTTATTCCTGTAAAATGTCTCCAGCTCCGAAAAGAACCAGATTATAAAGACCATCATCCAGAGATAGGGATGAATGGTAATTGCCAGAAAAGAGCTTATCGTCCATGCTGCAAGTCTTTTCCTCAATTTCCATCGCCAACTGTCAGAAAACCATATGAGCAGCGGCAAAAGTATGAGCCATTGTGCCGTAAGAGTGGTATGAAAAAACATTCTCTGCAGCAGATGTGGAATAACACTGAAAAAAGCCGAACCAATAATAGCATGGTAAGGCTCTCTTAGAAGTTTATGCAGAATAAGACCTGCAAATCCACCGGTAAGACCCATTGAGATCATTCCAAAAAATCCAAGATATTGGAAGGTTTCCGGAAGAATATTTCTGAAAAGCTTGAATATCACAGCAAAAAGAGGGATGGAGTCTGTATAAAGTACAGAAATAGAAAAGGGCCATGACAGTGAATTCATAAGCCCTAAAGGAAAACTCCAGTCACTGTTTCTGAAATGACACCAGCCGATATAGTGCTGCTTGATATCCGGATCTTTTATGTCAAAGATCCAGAGATCATATTGAGGGTCAATTACCCTTATACCGTAAATAGCAGTAAAAAGTATGATCCCCAGCAGGAATGAAAAAAGGAAAACAGCTCGTTTATTTGGTTTCAACGTCCCCGTCTTCAATTAAAATTACCTCATCTGTATCAATAGCAGTTTTAAAGAGTTCATCAATTTTCTCACTAAGGTTCTGCTCGGATGCCTTTATAATGTTGAGATTCGGCTTTGTTACGGGATGCTTTGCAACAAAGATAGTGCAGCAGTCTTCATAAGGAAGTATGGAAGTCTCGTAAGTTCCGAGGTTTTCGGATATATCGATAATATCCTGTTTATCAAAACCTATAAGAGGTCTGTAGACCGGAAGAGTAGTGGCATCATCTGTGCAGTAAAGACTCTTCATGGTCTGACTTGCAACCTGACCGATCGATTCGCCAGTGATAAGACCTAAAAGGTCATTCTGTCTGGCAATATGTTCAGCAATACGCATCATATATCTTCTCATGATGATAGTAAGCTCGTCGTGAGGGCATTTTTCGTAGATATAAAGCTGTATATCTGTAAAGTTTATAATATGAAGGTGGATAGGACCTGTCCACTTGGATACTGTTCTTGCCAGATCTATAACCTTCTGTTTTGCACGGTCTGAAGTGTAAGGCGGCGCATTAAAGTAAACCGCATCAAGTTCTACACCACGTCTTGAAACCATATATCCGGCAACGGGTGAGTCGATTCCGCCGGAAAGGAGCAGAAGAGCTCTTCCATTGGTACCAAGCGGAAGTCCGCCGGCACCTTTTATTGTCTTTGAATAGATGTATATTTTTTCACGTATTTCAACATGGATAAGCTCATCCGGTTTATGAACATCAACGTGGACATCTGGGAATGCGTTAAGTACTGCTTCACCGACAGCAGCGTCCATTTCGGGAGATGTAATAGGATAATGCTTATCTGCCCTTCTGGTATCGACCTTGAATGAAAAATTCTTTTTATCGTAATTTTCATCTATAAAAGCAACTACTGTTTTTAAAATGTCGTCTTTTTCGCGGCTCTCAAGAACCTGTACAGGACTGATGCCGATAATACCAAAAACGTGCTTGAGGGCATCGATTGTCTCGTCGAAATCAAAATCATTTCCTTCGACAAAGATTCGTCCATTGATCTTTGAAACCTTGAAGCTTCCTTCGACTTTTCTTAAATGCTTTTTAACATGGCTTACGAGAGCATCCTCGAAAACATAACGATTTTTGCCTTTAACGCCGACTTCGGCGTATTTTAATAAAAATGCCTGAAACATAAATATTACCTCATTATTTTCTTGTGAATTTACGGAGCATCGGAATGATCGAATGCAATACATCGGATACGGTATCCAGTTCTTCCTGACTGGTATTGTTGCTGAAACTTAAGCGTACTGTGGAATCAAGTGCATAGGCCGGTACGTTTATAGCTTTCAGGGTAGATGATACTGACGGATGGTTGGAAGAGCAGGCCGATCCTGCCGATACATAAATTTCCTTGTCTTCAAGAGCGTGAAGAAAAACCTCGGCCCTTACATCTTTTACTGTTAGAGAAAGAATGTAAGGTGAATGATGCTCAGCAGATCCGTTTACCGTGATATCCGTGATATCCGATATTTTGCTGATAAAATCAGCTCTTAGAGCTTCAATACGCTCATAATTTTTATCAATATCCTTGTAAACCTCTGAAGCTGCATAGGAGAATCCTGCAACTCCGGGAACATTCTCTGTACCTGAGCGCATGCCGTTCTGATGTCCGCCGCCTAAAATAATAGGAGCTATATGTGCACGCTCATCTATGAAAAGAAGTCCTACGCCCTTTGGACCGTGGAGTTTATGAGAACTTGCAGAAAGCAGGTCTATATGAAGCTTTTTGGGATTCAAGGAGATCTTTCCGAATCCCTGTATATCGTCAACATGGAAAAGGCAGTTGGGGCATTTTTCATGTATGAGCTTACCGGCTTCTTCTATGGGCTCAACAGTTCCTATCTCGTTATTTACATGCATGATCGAGACAAGGACGGTATCATCCCTTAAAAGACCCTCGAGCTCGGAGAGATCTATCCTTCCGGTTTCGTCTACGCTTAAATAGTCTATATCCCAACCCCTTGATTTGAGGAATTTCATAGGTGCTGATACGGCCGCATGCTCAACAGCAGTTGTGATCATATGATGACCACGGCTTCCGTAGTGAAGTGCAGTTCCGATAATTGCGGTATTATTGCTTTCTGTTCCGCCTGAAGTAAAAAATATTTCATTTTTTGAACATTTAAGGATCTTTGCAAAATTATCTTTTGCAGAGCGGATATGCTTTTCGGCATCAAAGCCTTTTTTATGAAGACTTGATGTGTTTCCGTAATCTTCCATGAAGATTTTTGTCATTAATTCTAAAGCTCCCTCGCTCAAACGAGTGGTAGCTGAGTTATCAAGATATATTTCCATTTTTCTTCCTTATTCAAATAAGTATATAAGCCATGACAGAACTACTAAAGCGGCGGTCTCTGTTCTTAGTATTCGCCTGCCCAGAGTGATGGAATTAAATCCTTGCTCTAAAGCTGCAGTTATCTCATCTTCGCTGAATCCGCCTTCCGGTCCGATAAAGATGCTTACGGACTGGCCTTCTTTTATTTTAGAAATTATTTCTCTGGTCGATTCAAAATTTTCAGCAAGCTCATAAGGAATAAGCCGTATATCAGTTTCGGATGCTTCCTTAAGGGCATCGGAGAATTTTATCGGACTTGCAACTTCTGGAATAAAAGCGCGTTTGCTCTGTTTGGCTGCAGCTTCGGAAATCCCCTGCCAGCGCTTTACCTTAGATGCGGCTTTTTTTGCGTCCAGACGCACTACCGAGCGTGAGCATTCCACCGGAACGATCCTTGCAACTCCGAGTTCTACGCATTTCTGTATGATGAGCTCCATTTTATCTGATTTTGGAAGCCCCTGATAAAGAGTGACATTTACGGGAAGTTCAACGCCGGATTCTTTTATAAAATCAAGTCGGCAATGAACAGCATTTTCAGTAAAATCCTCTATGTGGCAGCGGTATTCCTTATCCGATATTCCATCACCTATGGATATGATCTCACCGACCTTCATACGAAGAACGTTTTTTATATGGTTATAATCATTTCCTTCTATATAAATATCATTATCTGAAATATTTGAAGGTTCTGCAAAAAAATGATACATATATTACACCTTAAAAATTCTGGATATAAAAATTACTGTTTCTGCGCTACGAAAGAAACCCATTCGCCGTCATCATGACGTTCAAGGATGACCAGCCCGCTTTTTTCGATAAAAGAACGGACATAGTCGGCTTTATCGTCTATGATACCGGAGGTTATATAATAACCGCCGTCTTTAAGAAGCGACGGAACCATAGGCGTTAAAGGCTCTAAAACGTCCGGAAGGATATTTGCGGCAACTATGTCATAGGAGTTGCCTACATGTTTCTGAACGGTGGCATCATCTAAAATATTTCCAAGGATCAGCTCAAAATTGGCATTGGAAAGACCATTGGCATTAAAATTATCCCATACGGCAGATTTTGCCCCTTCATCGAGATCTGTTCCGATAGCTCTTGATGCGCCGAACTTAAAAGCCATAAGAGAAAGGATACCGCTTCCTGTACCAATATCTAAAAGAGTGTCACCTTTCTTCACGTATTTTTCCAAAGCTTTTATACAAAGTCTTGTTGTATGATGCGCTCCGGTTCCGAAAGCTGTTCCCGGGTCGATGTTTATTGCCCAGTCGAAGTTTTCATTGCTGTCAGATTTTTCCCAGGAAGGCGTAAAATGTGCCTTTTTCCCATCTTCAAATTCAATAGTAAATTGATGAAAAAATTCTTTCCAGTTATTTATCCAGTCTTTATCCTCTGTCTGGCTGACACTTATTCCGCCATCGCCAATATCAGTGAATTCTGCAAGTCTTTTAATAAGTTCATGAACTTCTGAAAGGATGGCGTTTTTATCTTTTGATGCTTCGAGATAGAAGCTTACATAGGCTGTATCCGAGTCAATATTATTCTCCGGAAGTTCATCGTAGAAGATGGCACTTTCCTCTATTTCTGAAGGAATGCCGGCATCTTCGATCTCGACACCGTCCACGCCGATCTCTGCGAGCTCTGCGCTAAGAATGTCCTCTGCTTCTGGAGTTGTTTTGATGGTGAATTTATTATACTGCATAAATATCCCTCACTTCATAAATCCGGATGTTGTCAATCGATATATCATAGCATAAACTCTCTCTTAGGTCAAAATCTAAGATAATGGCTATAAAAAATTATTTTTTTAAAGTATAATAATAAGGATTTGATTTTTAGCTGGGAGAATATCCATGACATATACAGATATGATCATTAATTCGATAGAAATGCTTGGGACGGTTGCATTTGCATGTTCCGGGGCAATGCTTGGGATCCGCAGGAATATGGATCTTTTAGGAGTAGTGATAATGGGAGTCGTTACTGCTGTCGGCGGCGGAGTTATAAGGGATCTGGTCCTCGGGATCACACCGCCCGGTATGTTTGTTGATCCGATATATACTCTGGTCGCCATGTGCAGCTCACTGATCGTCTTTATAATAGCATATATAAGGAAGAAACAGCTGGTAAGGCGTGGGAAATTTGATATTGTTTACGACAGGATCCTGGTGCTTACGGATACGCTGGGACTGGGGATATTTACTGTTTCCGGTATCCAGACAGCAATAGACCATGGATATAAAACCTTATTCTTGCTGACTTTTGTCGGAACTGTCACAGGAACGGGCGGAGGGGTTATAAGAGATATCCTGGCACAGCAGAAACCCTATATATTTATGAAAAATGATATTTATGCCTGTGCATCCATAGCAGGGGCACTTGTATGCATATTTACATGGAATCCGTTTGGACAGATCAATGCAATGCTTGCAGGAATGCTCACAGTAGTAATTCTTAGAATGGCAGCTATAAGATTTAAGCTCAGACTTCCACAGGTCTGAAGACTCAAAAAGGGACCAGCCTTGAATTTTTCAAGACTGATGTTATACTAATAAGAATGAAAAAGCAGATTAGAAAATACTGGCAGTATCTGCTGCTGGCAGCGGTTATCATAGTGATAATGCTATATCTGGCAGATGCCATGAAAAAAGACACGACAATAGTTATAAACGAGGTCTGCAGTTCAAATTTTTCCACTATTTCCAACAATTTCGGAGAATATCCCGACTGGATAGAATTATACAATACTACGGATAAGGATATCGATCTGACAGGTTACAGGATATCTAAAGGGGCAAAACTGTCTGCCGGATGGAAGCTTCCGGAGATGAGCATAAAGGCGCATGGATATCTGCTGATCTTTGCGGATAAGGATTCGAAGGATGATCCGATGACAGCGGATTTTAATCTGTCGTCTGACGGAGAAAATCTGTTTCTGACATCTGCAGGAGGAGCAGTCATAGATGAGGAGGAAATCCCAAAGCTTGAATATGATACAAGCTGGGGCAGAGTATCCGATGGGGCTGAAGAATGGTCTCGCATGACTGCTACACCTGGAGCGGATAATTCATCTTCAGAAATTTTAGCAGATATAACAGATGAATCTGTTGAATTTTCAAGAGACAGCGGATTTTATGATGATGGATTTGAACTTGAGCTTTCAGGAACTGACGGAGGAAGTATTTATTATACTCTGGATGGAACTGAGCCGGACATGTCTTCATATAAATATACTGATCCGATCGAGATAGAAGATATTTCTGATTCGCCAAATATTTATTCTGCACGGACAGATCCGGCACCTTATTTTGAAAAACATTATTCAGTGCCGGAAAAAAACGTTGATAAGGCTGTTATTATAAGGGCTGCTGCCTTTAAGGATGACGGATCAAAAGGTAAGACGGTCACCAAGACTTATTTTATCGGTTTTGACGAGAAAGAAGCTTATGAGAATATTGCGATGGTTTCTCTGGTTACAGATCCTGATAATCTTTTTTCATACTCTGATGGAATTTACGTCACAGGAAAGACATATGATGATTATATAATATCGGAAAACAAAGACGAGTACGACAAATCAGGCATCTGGTGGTGGACTCCGGGTAATTATCACCAGAGAGGCAGAGAATCAGAAAGAGAGACCTCGGTTTCATTCTTTGATGAGGAACATAAGCTTTTATTTACTGAAAACATTGGACTTCGGATAAAGGGCGGCGGGAGCCGCGGGTTTGCACAGAAAGGATTTAACCTTTTTCCGAGAAATATTTATGGAAATGCATATCTTGAAAAAACTCTTTTTGAAGGATATGAAAATGAAAGATCATTATCTCTCTTTGCAGGTGGTGATGACAATAAAACAAAGATTAAAGATGTTCTCATTGCCCGTCTTTTGAAAAATTTAGACGTAAGCGTTCTTGACGGCAGACTTTCAGCGGTATTCCTCGATGGAGAATATTGGGGAGCTTATTGGATATACGAGCGATTCAATGCAGATTATTTTGCTGAAAAATACGGAGTTGATCCCGATAATGTCATTATGATCAAGAATGATGAATTGGCGATCGGAAATGAAGGAGATAAAAAATATTATGATGAAATGAATTCCTTCACTTTCCATAATGACCTGTCTGATGATGAAGCTTACGAAAAATTCAGCAGTTATCTTGATATGGACAGTGTTCTGGACTATTATGCGGCTCAGATATATATAGCTCATACCGATGACTGGCCGGGGTCGAATGTCGGACTCTGGAGAGTGAGAGAAACCGGGGACGGCAAATACGAAGATGGAAAATGGCGCTTCTGCGTCTTTGATGTAAATTCATCTTCGATGGATCTTGAAAATGTTGATATGGAAAGTCTTAGCTATGCTGCAGAAAAGAACTACCTTCTCAGGGCTCTTATGCAGAATAAATCTTTCCGGAAACTTTTTGCAGAGCGTTTTGAGAAAATTTCTAAAAAAGTATTTGGATACGAAAATGTTTTGGAATACATTAATTCAATATCTTCAGAATTGAGACCTCAGATAGAGAAAACTTATGAGCGCTATTATGCGGGAAGACTTGAAATTTCAGACTTTGATAAGGATGTCGAAGAACTGAGGGAATTTTACCAAAGAAGGTATGATGGAATTATTGGTGACGTTCTAAAAAACTGCAAAGATTGAAAGTTTTTTAAATTTCGTTTATAATCTTTAAAGTTTGTTTTTTAAGAGGGCTGATTTATGGCAGAAAAAAAGAAGAGATTCAGGCATGAACTCAAATACCTGATCTCCTACAGGGAAAAAGACCTGATAACAGAAAAACTGAAGAATTTTGCTGAGATAGACCGCCATGCGATAGACGGGGAATATTTCATAAGAAGCCTGTATTTTGACGATATCTGGCACAGTGCTTATGAAGAAAAAATGGCCGGAACATCCAGAAGAAAGAAATACCGCATCAGAATCTACAATCTGAGTGATGATGTGATAAGTCTCGAATGTAAGGAAAAACAGGGCAATTATATTTATAAGACTTCAGCAAGACTCAGCAGGGAGGAATTTGAAAAAATTCTTTCAGGAGACTATGGATTTCTACTTCAAAGGCCTGAAGATCTGCTGCACGAGTTTTACCTGCAGAGTGTTACAAATGTATTGAGACCCGAGGTCATTGTGGATTATGACAGAATACCTTATATTTATGATGGGGGTACGGTCAGGATCACATTTGATATGCATGTGAGATCCGCATTTGAAAGTTTTGATATTTTTGATGGCAGCATCCCTGCTTATGAGGTAATGGATGGAAGTCAGCTGATAATGGAGGTAAAATATACGGAATACCTTCCGGATATTTTCAGAAGCATAATATCACCTGACAGTTTAATTTACACAGCAGCGTCAAAGTTTACGCTTTGCGATGATATAAGAAGAAATAAATACGCATTGGCAAAATAAGCTGAGAAATGGAGAAAAGAAAATGAGCGTTAAAGCAATGATTAAAAAATCAATCCTTGAATCGGCAATGTACACACAGTCGATATCCCTTAGCACACTTATTACGATCATAGTTGACATGGCACTCGCATTGATCGTAGGACTTCTTATTTATGCAGTATATAAAAAGTATTATACAGGTGTTATATACAGCAGATCATTTGCACTTACACTTGTTGGTATGACAGTTCTTACATGTATGGTAACACTTGCGATCAGTACAAACATCGTTATTTCCTTAGGTATGGTCGGTGCCCTTTCCATTGTAAGATACAGAACCGCGATCAAGGAACCTCTGGATATACTTTATATTTTCTGGGCTATAACGACTGGTATAACAATCGGTGCGAGCATGTACCTTCTTGCAGCTATCGGACTTCTCTTCATGCTTATCCTTATCATGGTAATGAATAAGAGACAGGCAGCTTCAAAGGCATATATCCTTGTAATGCATATTTCAGATGCTGCAGCTGAAACAAAGGCTCTTGATGAATTAAAGAGCTTTGAGCATAAGGTTAAATCAAAGACTGTAAGAAATGGTTCTACCGAACTCACAATTCAGGTTGATGCAGATGAGAAGCACCTTGACTTTGCTGATAAGATCAAGGCTCTTGCAGGAGTTGAGGATCTTACCCTTATAGCTTATGATGGTGAATATCACGGCTGATGATTAATATATAACGACTTTAAGACACTTTCTGTTTCTTTAGAAATCATGAGAAACAGAAAGTGTTTTTGTATATGATTGAACGCGCAAAGACGTGTCAGAGGTGTGATAAAAGCAAAAACTTGAATTATATCTCTATATGATATAAAATGACTATAAATTATATGTTTTGGTGACTATATTACAGGAATCCGCATTTAATGCGGATTCCGTGTGATAACGTAAAACATAATATTTTGTACGTGAACGGAGAAAAAAATGAATTTAAACAAAAAGGATTTGGGAAGTACCCAGATGTTCAGAGTTGAGACAGAGCCGGAGACAGGTGTTAAAGTCGTTCTTTCAACGGTTTACGAAGCTCTGACGGAAAAGGGATACAATCCTATAAGTCAGATAGTAGGCTATATCATGTCGGGAGATCCGACATATATCACCAGCCATAATAATGCGCGTTCTCTTATAATGAAGGTAGAACGTGATGAGCTCGTTGAAGAGCTTCTTAAACAGTATATAAGGAGCAACGGCTGGGATAAATGAAATATATAGCTCTTGATTACGGCTCAAAGACAGTCGGTGTTGCACTTAGTGACGAAACGGGAACGATTGCAAGAGGAACTGAGATAATCAGACGTGATAAAGAAAAGAGACTGAGAAAGACTCTTGCGCGGATAGAAGAAATTATAGTTTCCGAAAAAGTATGCGAGATAGTAGTTGGTCTTCCGCTCAATATGGATGGAAGCGAGGGAGAACGTTCAGAAAAAGCCAGGGAATTTGCAGATATGCTGGTCAGAAGGACGGGATTGCCCATTCATATGGTAGATGAGAGACTTACGACTGTAGCAGCTGATGAAATAATGGATGACGCGGATATTGAAGACAGAAAACAGCGAAAAGCAAGGGTAGATGCCATTGCGGCAGCGGTTATTCTGCAGGATTTTTTAGATAACAGAGATTGAGATATGGAAAAATTAACATTTACTTCAGATGACGGAGAAGCGATCGAATATTTCGTGCTTGGAGAGCAGACTATAAAGGGCACGGATTATTTACTTGTAACAGAAAGAAATGAGGGCGATACGGATGCCCTTATACTAAAGCGTATTCCGGATGAGAATGACTCCGATATGTATGTTTACGAAAACGTGAATGATGAAGATGAACTTTCTATAGCGATGGAGGCATTCAGCAGGCTCTTAGAGGATATAGAATTTGAGTGAGAATGAAAAGGGATTTAACGAGCTGAAAGCGGAACAACTGAAAACAAGGCTTAAGGAAAAGGGTCTCAAGATAACAATACAGAGGCTCTTAGTTTTGCGTGTTCTTTCGGAAAATGAGGGAGAACATCTTACAGCCGAAGAAATTTTTGATAAGACATGTGAGCTTCATCCGGGGATCGGATTAGCCACTGTTTATAGAACCATCCAGCTCCTGACACAGCTAGGACTTGTAGACCGTATAAATCTTGACGATGGAAGTGCCAGATATGAGATAAATGATGCTGATGAAGAAAACGGAAAGCATCATAGACACCACCATTTGATCTGCCTGAATTGCGGAAAAATTATCCCATTTGAAAAAGATTTACTGGAAGAACTTGAACGGAATGTCTCAGAGACTACGGGATTTCAGATAGTAGACCACGAGGTGAGGTTATACGGATATTGTTCGGATTGTGCCGGGACTGTTAAGAAAAAGGACAATACGGAGGAATAGAATTGAAAAAACTGAATAATGAACCCGGTTCAAAGCTGAAAATAATCCCGTTGGGAGGTCTGGAACAGATCGGACTGAATATTACAGCTTTTGAATATGAGGACAGCATAATTGTTGTTGATTGTGGACTGGCTTTTCCTGAGGATGATATGCTTGGAATCGATCTTTGTATTCCGGACATAACTTATCTTAAGGATAACATAGAGAAAGTTAAGGGCTTTGTGATCACACACGGACATGAGGATCATATAGGAGCGCTTCCCTATGTATTGAAAGAAGTCAATGCACCGATCTATGCAACAAAGCTGACGATCGGACTTATTGATCGCAAACTTGAGGAACATGGACTTATCAAGAATGTGAGACGTAAGGTTATTAAGCATGGTCAGTCGATAAATCTTGGTCATTTCAGGATCGAGTTTATTAAGACAAACCATTCAATAGTAGATGCTTCTGCACTTGCAATATATTCTCCTGCAGGAATTGTGGTTCATACAGGAGACTTTAAGGTTGATTATACACCTGTTTTTGGAGATGCTATTGATCTGCAGAGATTCGGAGAAATCGGAAAGAAGGGCGTTCTTGCGCTCATGTGCGATTCTACAAATGCTGAGAGAGAAGGTTTTACAAAATCAGAGAGAACTCTTGGAAGGGTATTTGATGCGCTTTTTGCAGAGCATACCAGAGGCAGGATAATCATTGCTACATTTGCTTCGAATGTAGACAGGGTAAGACAGATCATCAATACTGCATATAAATATGGCAGAAAAGTAGTCGTAGAAGGCCGTTCGATGGTCAATATAATCGAAACTGCCAGTGAGATGGGATATCTTGAGGTACCGGAAAATACACTTGTGGATATAGACACTGCAAAGAATTATCCGGATGAAAAGGTATGTATCGTAACTACAGGAAGCCAGGGTGAGTCGATGGCAGCACTTTCACGTATGGCTATGAATATGCATAAGAAGATCACGATAAAGCCGAATGATACTATAATATTCAGTTCAAGCCCAATACCGGGAAATGAGAAGGCAGTATCGAGAATAATCAACGAGCTTGAGGAAAAGGGAACAACGGTAATCTTCCAGGATACACATGTTTCCGGACATGCATGCAGGGAAGAGATCAAGTTGATATATTCGCTGGTTAAGCCAAAGTATTCAATTCCGGTTCACGGAGAATACAGACACAGATGTGCCCAGGCTTCGATCGCAAAAGAACTTGGTTATGACAATGATCACATTTTGATGCTGCATTCGGGTGATGTTGTTGAAATTGATTCAGAATCCTGCAAGACAACAAAACACGTGCGTACAGGAGCTATCTTTGTAGATGGAAGCGGAGTCGGAGATGTCGGAAATATAGTTCTTAGGGACAGAAAGCACCTCGCTGAGGACGGAATAGTCATCATAGTTCTTACGCTCCAGCGTGGTACCGGTCAGATACTTGCCGGACCGGACATAGTTTCGAGAGGCTTTGTATATGTAAGAGAATCTGATGCATTACTTGAGGACTCAACAGAGATACTGCAGGATGTTATGGATGACCTTGGAGAAAAAGGTGTAACAGATTGGGGAAAGATCAAGTCAACACTCAGAGATGCTCTTTCAGATTATCTCTGGAAGAAAACCAAGAGAAGACCTATGATATTGCCGATAATCATGGAAGTATAAGATAATGGATAAAAACCTGGATCGCAGCATAGATAAATTTATTGATGCTGTCAAGGAAACTTCAGAGTACAGAAATTATAAGACAAAGAGGCATATAGTTATGGATAATCCTGAGCTTCGAGGCAAAGCCTCGAAGCTTATTAAGGAACATTACAGGATACTGACGACAACAGCGGATGACCAGCTACTGGATGCTGAAATGGAATTTGCGGATAAATATGAAGATACTTATAATATCCCGGAAATACATGATTATCTGGAGGCGGAGCTGAGATTTAATGAAATGCTTCAGAATGTACTCGAGCGAATAACAGGCGGATTGAGCTTATGAAAAGTATGATAATTTCGTTTTTTTCAATAATTTTCAGAATATTTCTGATAGTGGTCGCTCTTGTATTTGTGATAAAAGCGGGGAACAAGGCTTATAGCCTTGGATACCGGATATTTGCAGAGCCGGCAGTATCTTCAGGAGACGGGATAGATATCACCGTAACAATACCTATGGGATCAGATCCCGAGGAAATAGGTGAGATCTTAGAGGATAAGGGACTTATTCGGGATGGATCGCTCTTTAAGTATCAGGAAAGGCTTTCAGCCTATCACGGTGAGCTTCAGAGTGGAACCTACACTTTGAATACATCTATGACGGCTGAGGAAATGATGAAGATAATGGCTGATGACGAAGAAGACGAAGAGAAAGAATAAAGAATCTGAATATGATAGTAAATGACAGATGTGTGGCGTATATAAATTCCCTTGATATGGGAAATACGCCATTTTTAAATGATTTGGAAAAAAAGGCCAAAAAGGCTCGTGTCCCCATAATTAAAAAAGAGACGCAGAGACTCTTAAAATTTTTAATTTCAGCCCATGCGCCGCAGAAAATCCTTGAGATTGGTGCAGCGGTAGGTTTTTCATCGATACTGATGGCTGAATATTCTTCAGAGAAAACAAAGATCACTACTATTGAAAATTATGATAAAAGAATCCCTTTGGCAAAGGAAAATATAGAAAATTCAGGATATTCTTCTAAGATCAGACTTTTAGAAGGCAATGCCGAGGACATTTTGCCGACACTTGAAGGTGGATATGATATGATATTCATTGATGCCGCAAAAGCCCAATATCCTTATTACTTAAAGGAAAGTGTGAGACTTCTTGATAAAGGAGGGTTATTGGTCGCAGATAACTGCCTTCAGGAGGGAGATATTTTTGAGTCGAAGTTTGCAGTTGAACGAAGGGACAGAACTATACATAAGCGGATGAGGGAATTTCTTTATGATGTAAGTCATGATGAGAGATTTTCAACCGTGATCCTGCCGATAGGAGACGGGGTTACAACAGCGATAAAGACAGGCTGACCAGGATATTTAGTTGATATGTAAAGGAAATATATGAAAAAAGCAGAATTACTGATTCCCTCAAAGGGACTTGAAGAACTGAAAACAGCGGTTGTTTACGGAGCCGATGCAGTATATATCGGCGGAGAGACAATGGGTCTTCGTGCAGGTGCAAAAAACTTTACTGCAGAGGAAATGAGCGCAGGTATAGAATTTGCACATAAAAGAGGAACTAAGGTCTATGTTACGGCAAATATCCTTGCACATAATGATGACCTCAGGGATGCTGAAAAATATTTTAAGGAAATACGTGAAATAAGACCGGACGCCCTGATCGTTGCTGATCCCGGAATGTTTAGTCTTGCAAAAGAAATATGTCCGGAGATAGATATTCATGTAAGTACGCAGGCAAACAATACAAATTACAGAACTTATGAATTCTGGAAAAAGATGGGAGCCGCAAGAGTGGTTTCAGCACGCGAGCTTTCGCTTAAAGAAGTCAAGGAAATCAGGGAAAAGATCGGAGATTATCCGGAAATTGAATCATTTGTACACGGTGCTATGTGTATTTCCTATTCAGGCAGATGCCTTCTTTCTAATTATTTTACGGGATATGATGCAAACCATGGTGAATGCAAACATCCCTGCCGTTGGAAATATGCTGTGGCAGAGGAATCCAGACCGGGTGAATACCTTCCTATAGAAGAAAACGAAAGAGGAACTTTTATTTTTAATTCTAAAGACCTCTGCATGCTTGAGTATATACCTGAACTTATCGATGCCGGTGTTGATTCATTTAAGATCGAGGGCAGAATGAAGACGGCTCTTTATGTGGCTGCTACGGCAAGAACCTACAGAAGAGCTATGGATGATTTTTATGAATCAGAAGAAAAATACAGGGCCAACATGCCATGGTACATGGAAGAGATAAAGAAGTGTACTACGAGAGAGTTCTGTACAGGATTCTGGTTTGGAAAACCTAATAAAGAATCTCAGATATATTCTAATAATACTTACTCTACGGAATATACCTATCTTGGATCAGTAGAGGAGATCACTGATGCCGGTGAGGCTGTTCTCCATCAGAAAAATAAATTCTCTGTTGGAGAGACGATCGAGCTTATGAAACCTGATTACAGGAATATTGCTGTTAAGGTTTTATCAATAAGAAGTGAAGAGCATGGAGATATGCCTTCAGCACCGCATCCAAAACAGAAATTATATGTTAAATTCTCAGAGACTCCGGATGTATATGATATATTGAGGAGAAAGGAAGAGGCATGAAAAGCCGGAAGAAAAAACTGGTCATAGTAGGACCGGTTTATCCCTATAAAGGCGGGATATCACACTATACAGGGCTTATGGCTGCTGCATTAGCTAAAGAATATGATACCAAGGTGATATCTTATTCTATGCAGTATCCAAAAATTCTTTTTAAGAAAGAACAGAGGGACTATAAAAATGACAGCTTTAAGTTCGAAGGAACAGAGTTCTTGCTGAATACTGCCAATCCCTTTAATATAATCAGGACGGCACAAAGGATAAATGCCATGAAACCTGAGCTTGTCATAATTCAATGGTGGCATCCCTATTTTGCGCCCTGCTATACGATATTGTCATCTATAGTTAAGGCGAAAAAGCTTTTTATATGTCATAATGTTTTTCCGCATGAGAGGTTTCCTTTGGATAGGTTTCTTACAAAGCTTGTCCTTAGAAAAGGTGATTTTCATATCCTGCATTCATCAAAGGAAGCAGATGAGCTAAAAGAGATCATAGCTGAACCGCACTACAGGGTAAATATGCATCCTACTTACAGTGCTTTTAATTTTCATCAGGCAGAGCAAAAAAAGTCTGATGAAAAAGTTCTTTTATTCTTTGGTTTTGTGAGAGAATATAAGGGGCTTAAATACATGATGAGAGCAATGAAGGAACTGGAGAATATTAAACTTCTGATAGTTGGTGATTTCGGTGGAAAAAGAGAAGAATATGACAATTTGAGTCATGAGCTTGGAATAGAGGATAAAATAGAGATACATGACGGTTATACACCCGACAGAGAGGTTGAAAAATATTTTGCAGCCTCTGATGCTGTGGTACTTCCCTATATTGATGCAACCCAGAGCGGGATCGCACAGATAGCTTTTGGCTTTGAGAAACCTGTGATAGCCACAAGGGTAGGGGGGCTGACAGAAGTTGTAACGGATGGAAAGACCGGAATATTATCTGATCCGGCGAACCCCGGAGCGCTTGCCGAAGCAGTCAGACGTTTTTATGAACTTAAGGAAAGCGGAACTGACTTTAAGGCAAATATACGCTCCGACAGTGAACGTTTCTCCTGGGAACATATGGTGAAAACCATAAGGGAGCTTACCGGCGTTTGAGATTGTTTTTAACAAAATCATAAAATACACGCTCGATATAGCCTAATGAACAGGCAAGATCAAAGATTTTATCCTGAAGTTTATTTGTGTGCAGATAATATTTGTTATATATCTTAAAGCTTCTTACGAAATTATGGAAAGCTTTGGCTTTGGAAGAATGATATTCTTTTTTTATGCTTGCAGAATGCAGATGATCATAGCGAAAATCCTTCAGGACACATTCTCCGAAACCTGCGGCTTTGAGCCTTTTAGCGAGGATGATCTCCTCAGCATAGAGAAAAGTTCTTTCATCAAAGCCTTTTGCTTTTTTGTAGGCGTCTGCTGAAAGTGCAAAAAATGAGCCCTCTACAACACCTACCGGAATGACCTGCTCTATGTCGGATTCTAATTTAAAGCGGATGAATTTTTTATCCAAGGTAAACCAGACAAGGAAGAGGCTTTCTATAATCCCGATAAAGGAAGAAAGTCTCCAGACATTATAGCCCTGCCTTACCAGTGGGGTACACACACCATATTCCGGATGCGTGGTAAGCACAGAGGCCATGGCACAAACAGTGTCATTGTCAAAGACAGTATCTGGATTTGCAATAAAAAGGATATCGCTTTTAAAATTTTTAAGGGCATAGATACATCCGAAATTGTTGCCTTTGGCATATCCGCCGTTTGAAGGGCTCTTTATCAGGTGGATCTTTTCTGAACGGATAGAGGATAATTTCGCAAAGGAATCATCAGATGAGCAGTTATCCACGATAACGATATGTTTAAGGCATTCAAGCTTCTCTGAAGCAAGGGCAAGGCTTGCTGTACGTTCTGGATCATTGTAATTTAGTATAATAAGACTTGTATTCATATTTTTCTTTTCATTTATCTGATCTATTGCAAAAATAAGTTACATTTTTATTATAGATTAAAGAAAGGTTGGCGGCAATGGTATTTGTAACGCTTTTTACACGCTTGAAAAATGTACATCTTCTAAAGGATGTGGGAATGATACCCTATCTTCTTCACAGGGATTTTGACGTAAATTCAATTGTGGTATCCTGCCGCAATGATAAAGAATATCCTTACATTGACAGCGAAGTTAAGGGACTTAAGCAGATGTTTATTAAGAAAGGTCCCATTTCTCCAATTTTTTCGGGTGCAAAATTCGTCTGGAAAAATGCATCAAAAATCGACGTCTTGAATGTATATCATCTGAATCTTTCTTCTTTTATATATCTTTTGATATATAAATTCAGGAAAAAGGCCGGAGGAAAAGGTTATCTCAAGCTTGATATGGATCTCAACGGATATAAGAGACTTTTTATGCTCAATCCAGTAGGATTTATAAAAAGGATTACAATGAATCTTGCGGATGTGGTTTCTGTCGAAACAACTACAATAGCCGAGTGGCTCGGAAATAAGTATGGATCGAAAATCCTTTATATTCCGAATGGCTTTTATACAGATGAGAAGAAGCCTTTGAGAAAATTTGGAAAAGAGAATATCATATTGACAGTAGGAAATATCGGAACTTATCCTAAGGCTACTGATGTTCTCTTAGAGGCTTTTGCCGGGGCGGCAGCAGGAAATGACTGGAAACTTGTGCTGGCAGGACCGGTAGATAAAAAATTTGAACATTTCATAGAAGAGTTTATGAAAAAGCATAGAGATCTCAAGGACAGGATAATATTCACGGGACCTATTACGGATAAAAAAATCCTTAATGATTACTATAGAAAAGCAAAGATATTTACGCTTCCCTCAAGGAGTGAGAGCTTTGGAATAGTTCTTCTTGAAGCCGCTGCCTGCGGAGATTTTCTGGTTACTACCACCGGAGTTCCTGCCGGAAAAGATATTTATAATGATGGTAAATTTGGGTATATCGTTCCTGCTGATGACAGCGTTGCTCTTTCAGGGTCTTTCGTAAGGCTTATGAATTCATCGGCCGACTGGGAAGAAAGAGCTATTGAAATTGCCGATTATACATGGCATGATTTCAGATGGGAGCCTATTGTTACAAAACTTTACGAGAATCTGAGATGATCAGGAACGGGGAAGATCATAATGCTGACAATAATAACCATTTCCTTTAATGAGATCAATTCCATAGGAAATACAATAGAGTCAGTTCTTTCACAGGACTACACTGATTATGAATATATAATCAAGGACGGTGGTTCTACTGACGGAACTAAGGAAAAGGCTGAAAGTTACAGAAAGCTTTTTAAAGAAAAAAATATAAAGTTCAAGCTGATAAGTTCGCGTGACAGAGGAATTTATGATGCAATGAATATCGCGGTATCCGAAGCAGAGGGTGAATGGACAGCATTCATGAATGCAGGAGATCAGTATTTTTCAGATCATGTATTTTCAGATATCTTTCTCAGAGGAGATATTGCCGGCGCCGATCTTCTTTTTGGAGACACAGCAGAGGAAGAATATGGAGAGCTCCATTATTTCAGAAAGTGTCCTGAACTGATAGAAAAACGAATGCCCTTTTCACATCAGAGCGTATTTGCTAAAACTGCACTTTTGAGAGAATTTCCTTTTGATCTTAAATGGAAAATAGGTGCAGATTATGATTTTCTCCTGCATGTCTATAAAGAGGGGAAAAAATTTAAGGATACCGGGGTGCTTATCGCGAAGATATCCAAGAGTGGTGTTTCAAGCCTGAAGCTTAAGGATACATATCTTGAGACAATAGCCATAAAAAAAGAACGTGGGGTTCCGATTCCGGATGAAAAACAGATGAAGAAGGAATTGATCTCAGTCAGTATGAGACAGTTTGGGATGGATCATTTTCCGGATTTCTTAAAGTATTTCATCAGAAAGATACAGCGAAGCATGCGTGGACAGCGGAGGGTATAATGGGGATTCTTGCGAGAAAAATGTCTGAGGCAGCCGGAAATCTTTACCGGCTGACCTTTCTTAAAATAAAAAAATTCAAGATAGAAATTAAAAAAAATTGTATATTTAAAAGCGGTGCATATATAAGGAATGCTGAGTTTGAGGGAAGAAATTTTCTCGGGCGCAATACGTCCTTTGTTAACGGACGGATGGGATATGGAAGTTATATAAACAGAGATGGTGATATTACTGAAACTGATATCGGCCGTTACAGCTCTATAGGTGCAAATGTTTCAACAGTAGTTGGAAGACACCCGATTGAAAAACAACTGGCAATGCATCCTGCATTTACCGATCCGGATCCTGTATTCGGATTTTCTTTTGCAAAGAAAAAAACTTTTGCTGAAAATAATGGCAGGATCAGCATTGGAAATGATGTCTGGATCGGAAATCATGTTAAAATACTTGATGGAGTAAAGATAGCTGATGGTGCGGTTATCGGTGCAGGAGCGGTTGTTACAAAGGATATCCCTCCTTATGCTGTTGCGGCCGGGGTACCTGCAAGGGTGATTAAATACCGCTTCGATGAGAAAACTGTTGAAAAACTGCTTCGGCTTAAATGGTGGGATAAAGAAGAAAGCTGGATCAGGACAAATATTGATGGATTTGAAGATGCAAAGTTGCTATTGGATAAATTAGGAGAGTAGGCTTAAGCATGCGTGTGGCAGCTTAAGGCGAAAATATGAAAAAGATGATTCTGATAAGTAAATACAAGAGCAGGCTGATACAGGTAGCAGTGCTTCTGGCTGCATTAGTGCTGCTTTGCGATATTGCAGACAGATTGCCTGTTATTGAGGCAGAAAAGAAAAATAATGAAGGGGCATTTTCTGTATCAGAGCTGGATGTACAGAGCGAGAACAGCTATGATCAGGCGGAAGATCTCAGGCTGCAGATAATGGAGCTCATCGAAGACTGCTCTGACGAAATGGATATGAGCAGGAGACAGCTTTCAATGATCTTTGAACTGGCTGATGCTGCTCCTGTCTATGACAGCGAAAAACCTGATATTTTAAGGGAAGAAACCAGTGTGAGCGCTGCAGCGCCGCTGACTATATCTGCTGCTTCTACTGAATGGAAAAAAGCTGATTTTATTTATTGTCCGGATCCCTCAGTAAAGAGACCTTCCGAACGTTATCTTCCGGATGCTCTTTATTCAATCGCTTTTGATCTTAAAGATCTGACGAATGAAAGGCACGAACTTAATACGCAGAGTGATAACCTTTATTATAATTCATTGAATGATGAGGTGCAGAATACTATTGATTTTGATGAAGCAGTACTTATTTATATCGGAGAGCCTGAGAGCCATATAGATACATTTAAGGATATATATGAGAAGATACTTACGGATAAGGATGCAAACGAGAATGTAGTTGAGATACAGGATGAAAAGCCTGTTATCAGGACAAAGTTCAGGAATATCTTAAGAGAGGCATCTATTTCAAAACCAAGTTCGTTAAAGGCGCTTGGAATTCTTTTCTCTCATGACCAGTCTTTATTTAAGAATGATAATATTGATAAACTTACAGATGCTTATGTATATCCTTACGAGATAGGACTGACCACCAGGGAAAATATGATGATCGCGGCAATGTCACTGGTAGGAGATGTGCGTTATGTCTGGGGAGGAGGTCATAGTGGAGCGGCATTTATTAAGGGTATAAATCCGGTCTGGAAGCAGTTTAAAAATCTATATCCAAGTGAGCCTTTTTCCACAGCAGTGTCGCAGAATGGAAAGGTATCACAGAATAATCCTGAATATAATGAGGGGTTTGGAACCTGTATAAAGCCTTCGGGTTCATGGTGCCCTATACATGGCTATGTAAATACAGCATTTCACGGAGAAACAATATATTCACTTGATGAATATATCGACTTAAGGTCAGACCTTTTTGAAAAGATAAACTTAAAGGATAAGAAATACCGTGATATGCTTTCAACAGTGAACTATTCAAACGGAGTCAATGCCCATATTATCGATGGACTTGACTGCAGCGGCTATGTTTCCTGGCTCTATAATCAGATTCAGAATGAATTTAATGTAAATACAGCAGCGAGGTATTTTACACAGCAAAGCTGTTTCAGTCCTTTGAGCATTGGAGATGATCTGCTGCCCGGAGATATTTTTTCCTGGGAAAGCCATATTGTTGTGATCGTAGGACGCGTAAGTGAAGATGCCAATGCCTATGTGACACTCGAGGAAACACCTAACGTTCTGCGTTTTGGAGTGGCGTATTATAATGAAGCCACGCAGGAAGAAATAAATTACGGCCGACAGATAGCGGCAGAGGCAAATGAACTGATAGGCGGGCTGAATGCTGAATATGAGCGCCCTCATATTTATTGCATAAATACTGTGGGTCTGTCAGCGTCTGCAAATGAGACTGTATCAGAAGACTCTGATGATGAGGAGGATCCTAAAGAATCGGAAGAAAGTACAGACTCTGAGGCAGCGGTTTATGATAATGAGGATTCAGGAGTCAGGCTGCTTAGTGCTGTTAGAAGTAAAAGTTCATCAAAATTAAAAATATCAGATGAACCTTATGTGAGTCTCGCTGAGGAGTCCGGAGAGCAAAGTTCTGAGGGATACTCAAAAGAATATGATACAATTCTTGACGGAAAAGCTTATAAGCTTGTATTGGTATTTATGCCCCGGGGGTATTCCGGAACAGCTCAGGATCTGGGAGCGCCCGAGGAGGGAGATTATGAATCGGTCACGATAGATGAAAAAGAAGAGGGCTTTTACGGAAGATATTATGTCCGCCTTTCAGAGGAAGATACCGTGGATGAGGACGGAAATGTCATAGCCGGACACAGTGCAGACGAAAAAATTGACGGATACAAGGTAAGACATATATTCATGCCAAGGGATTATGAGGGCTCGAAAGAGGCTCTTGGCGTTCCGGACGAGTCTGAGATAGAGAAAGAAGATGTCATAGAAGAAGACGAAGGCTTTTATGCTACATACTATCTTAAGAAAAAGTCAAAAGATAAAAATAAAGATAATGACGAAGATGAGGAAGATGATGAAGAGGAAGACGACGATATAGAATATGATGAAGACGGTGTATTAAGGCTTGCCAGATATGCCTTTCCTTTTGAAGATGAGGGAGTAGAGCTGGATGATACCGGTGAGGCTATAGAGGACATGGATGCTGTAGATATCATACGTCATACGCTTAAAAAGCTTCCGATATCAATGATAAATGGTTATAACACCTATGACGGTAAACTCTTTTCAACTTTTTCCTTTAGTGAATGATCGTGAACTTACAGAGAAACACTTATCAGTATTTGATAAGTGTTTTCTTTGCTTCTACTAGCGAAAGTTGTAAATGTTTTCTATAATAATAAAATTAGGCGAAAAAAATATAGTAAAAATGATTAAAAAATACAAATTTAATACAATATGTATATTGCATATTTAATAATTGTGTGATAATCTATACATAAGTTAATAAGAGCCAATGAGAGAAGAGAGCGTGGCAGAGACCAGCGGAGAGCTGCGTTACTTAACCACGCTATTTTTGTGCCCTTTTTAGGAAACTGTCGTGGCTGCCCCGTTCGTCGATCATCGGAGAATAGGAGACAAGTTCAATCAATGCAGAATTTTTATGAGCAGATTGAGGATACGCCGATCATTGCGGCAATTAAAGACAATGAAGGACTGGAGTTATGCTTAACGACAGATGTGGGAGTGATATTTGTCCTTTACGGAGATGTTTGCACCATACCGGCTATTGTGCAGAAATTACATGATGCGGGAAAGACGGCAATGGTACACATCGATCTGATAAACGGACTGAGCCCGAGAGATTCGGCTGTGGATTTCATAAAAAAATACACGGCAGCGGAAGGGATAATCACAACCAAGAGTGCACTTATAGGGCACGCAAAAGAAATCGGCCTTCATACGATACTTAGGTACTTCGTGCTGGACAGTATGGCACTGATAAATATAGAGAAGCAGGCGAAGCATGGGGTGGTGCAGCCTGATTTTATTGAATTTCTTCCTGGGGTGATCCTGCCGGAGCTCATCAAGAAAATTAATTCAATCAGTAGAGTACCAGTCATAGCCGGAGGACTAATATCTAACAGAGAGGAGGTCATGAACGCTCTCAATAATGGCGCGGTAGCTATATCAACCACTAACAGAGATGTGTGGTTTCTGTAGCATAATGCAATTAAAAGGAGGAAGTTTCTTATGGCTAAGTATGTAATGGCACTTGATGCAGGTACCACCAGTAATCGTTGTATCCTTTTTAATGAAAAAGGTGAGATGTGTTCTGTGGCACAGAAAGAGTTCACACAGTTCTTCCCTAAGCCCGGCTGGGTTGAGCATGATGCCAATGAAATATGGCAGACACAGCTTTCAGTAGCCCGTCAGGCATTGAAAAACGTGGGAGCAACTGCTGAGGACGTTGCAGCAATTGGTATTACTAACCAGCGTGAAACAGTTATAGTTTGGGATAGAGCAACCGGACAGCCGATCCATCATGCGATCGTATGGCAGTGCCGTCGTACTGCAGATTTTGCAGAGCAGATGAAGGGCAAGATTCCGGGAATAGTTGAGAAATTCCAGCAGAAGACAGGTCTTAAATTTGACCCTTATTTCTCAGGAACAAAGATCCGCTGGATACTTGACAATGTTGAAGGAGCACGTGAAAGGGCAGAAAAAGGCGAGCTTTGCTTTGGTACTGTTGATTCATGGCTCATCTATAAACTTACAAAGGGCAAGGTACATGTAACAGATTATTCCAATGCTTCAAGAACATTGCTTTTCAATATCAATACTCTTGAATGGGATGATGAGCTTTGCCAGATTCTTGAAATTCCGAAGAGCATGCTTCCTGAAGCTAAGCCTTCAAGCTGCATCTATGGCGAGTCCGATCCTGAATTCTTTGGTGGACCGATCCGTATAGCAGGTGCTGCTGGTGACCAGCAGGCAGCTCTCTTTGGACAGACATGTTATAAAGAGGGTGAAGCAAAGAATACCTATGGTACAGGCTGCTTCATGCTTATGAACACAGGTGAGAAGCCTATATTCTCAAAGAATGATCTGCTTACGACTATTGCATGGGGACTTGACGGAAAGGTTACTTATGCACTTGAAGGCTCTGTATATGTTGCAGGTGCAGCTATCCAGTGGCTTCGTGATGAGCTGAGGATCGTGGATACATCACCGGATTCAGAATATTTCGCAACACGTGTTGAGGATACAAACGGATGCTATGTAGTACCTGCATTTACAGGACTTGGCGCACCCTACTGGGATCCTTACGCTCGTGGAGCAATAACAGGACTTACACGTGGTGTGAACAAATATCACATTATCAGAGCAACTCTTGAGTCACTTGCATATCAGACATATGATGTTCTGCACGCTATGGAGCTTGATTCCGGAAAGCATCTCACATCGCTCAAGGTAGACGGTGGTGCTTCAAAGAATAACTTCCTGATGCAGTTCCAGTCTGATATCATCAATACCAATGTTCTTCGTCCGAGCTGTGTAGAAACAACAGCTATGGGTGCAGCTTATCTTGCAGGTCTTGCAGTTGGATACTGGAGCAGCAAGGAAGATGTTATCAAGAACTGGGCAGTTGACAGAGAGTTCAAGCCTGAGATGACTGATGAAACAAGAAATGCTGCCATCAAGGGATGGAGCAAGGCTGTAGCTTCAACAAGAGGCTGGGCTAAGGAGTAAGTATTAAAAATTAAGGAGAAGGTTTTTTATATATAATCCATATGCCTGCGTTTTCCGGAAGTTGGGGCTTCCTTGAAAACGCAGGATATGAAATTTAAGTCTGACAAAAGGGAGGAAGTCAGACGAGACAATTAAATATTAGGGAGGAAATAATCTATGTTAACGGCTACGATAGCATTTGTAAATGAGTTGATTGGTACCTTTTTACTTGTTCTTCTTGGAGACGGTGTCTGCTGTAACATCAGCCTGAATAAATCAGGAATGAAGGGCGGAAACACAGTACATATCGCTATAGGTTGGGGACTTGCGGTATTGCTTCCGGCGTTCGTATTCGGTGCTTCGACAGGTGCTCATTTCAATCCTTCAGTTACCATCGCACTTGCAGCAGCAGGTAAGATGGGTTGGGATCTTGTTCCGGCATATATTGCAGGACAGATGATCGGAGGTTTCCTCGGTGCAGCTTTCCTCATCGTTCTCTATCATAATCAGCTTGCTGCAACACCTGATGCTGCTGTTAAGCGCGGCTGCTTCTGCACAGGCGGTGGTGAGAGTACAGCTCTTAACATGCTTTCAGAGTTTACATGTGGTTTCTGTCTTCTGTTCTTCATCTGCGGCATTCCTGCAGTATCAAATGGAGTAAACTTCATTTTCGTATGGGGCATCATCATGTCGATTGGTTTCTCATTTGGCGGACTTACAGGTTACGCAATGAATGCAGCAAGGGATACAGCACCAAGACTTGCTTATGCGCTTTTCTGCCCTGGTGAAAGAGATGCTCAGTGGGGATATGCATGGATCCCGGCACTCTGCCCTATCATTGGTGGAGTTTGCGGAGCTTTAGTTGCATCAAATCTTACATTGTCATTCTAAAAAATCGATGTTTGAGATTTTGAATTAAAAGAATCGATTTAGGTTGACTTGTAGAGATAAATGTATTAAAATTAAATCAAATCATATAAGTTGACGAAGATTAGAGAGTCGAAAATTGAGCATATCGGGAAATATGCACTATTTTCGGCTCTTTTCTTTTTAACAAACTAATCATTAATGCCAATTAATAAATAATAAACAAAATGGCTTGGCCTGATTTAGCAATTATGATCAGACCTATAAAAGAAAGGAGAAACTGAAAGTGATTTATGATGTCGTTATTATAGGCGCCGGAGTCACAGGAAGTGCGGTGGCGCGTGAATTGTCCCGTTATAGTGATCTTAATGTATGCGTCCTCGAGAAAGGAGAGGATGTATGCTCCGGAACATCAAAGGCAAACAGTGCCATCATACATGCCGGATTTGATGCAGCCGAGGGCTCACTTATGGCAAAGCTCAATGTTGAAGGAAATGAGATGATGGACGATCTGGCGCGTGATCTTGATATTCCTTTCAAACGTAATGGCTCCTTGGTAGTCTGCATACATAAGGAAGAACTTGGCGGGCTGAAGGATCTCTATGACAGGGGTGTTGCCAACGGAGTTAAAGACCTTAAGATATTATCGAAAGAAGAAGTTCTTGAAATGGAGCCGAACCTTTCTGATAATGTGGAAGGGGCACTTTATGCACCCACAGGCGGAATTATCTGCCCGTTTATCCTGAATATTGCCATGGCTGAAAATGCCAATGTGAATGGTGTTGATTTCTTCTTTAATACTGAAGTTCAGACCCTGAAACAGGATGAAAAGAAAGTTTGGCATATTCGTACAAATAATGGAGAATACAAGACAAAATATGTCGTTAATGCAGCAGGTGTTTATGCTGACAAGTTCCACAACATGGTCAGCAGCAAAAAGATACATATTACACCAAGACGCGGAGATTATTGTCTCTTAGATCATGAAATGGGGGATTTTGTGAGCCATACGATCTTCCCTCAGCCAACAAAGCTTGGAAAAGGTGTGCTTGTATCACCTACGGTTCATGGCAACCTTATAGTAGGACCTACTGCTATAGATATAGAAGATAAAGAAGCTACAGCAACTACTGCTGCAGGCATCGGAGACCTTATGGCAAAGGCCGGAATGCATGTAAAGAACCTTCCTATAGGAAGAAAGGTCATTACATCATTTGCAGGACTTCGTGCTCATGAGGATAATCATGAATTTATAATCGACTGGGTTGATGAGGCTCCCGGATTCTTTGACTGCGCAGGAATAGAGTCACCGGGACTTACAAGTTCACCTGCGATCGGACGTATGGTTGGCGGAATGTTCAAGGAGAAGCTCGGACTTAAAGAAAAGAGCGACTGGATCGCTACGCGTAAGGGCATAGTTGAAACAAAGAATCTTTCAATAGAAGAAAGAAATGAACTTATAAAGAAAAATCCTGCTTACGGAACAATAGTATGCAGATGTGAATCGATAACAGAAGGCGAGATACTCGATGCAATTCATCGTCCTCTTGGTGCAAGATCGCTTGATGGAGTAAAGAGAAGAGTAAGGGCCGGCATGGGAAGATGTCAGGCAGGCTTCTGCTCACCGAGAACAATGGAGATCCTCAACAGGGAGCTTGGCATTCCCATGGAGGAGATAACAAAGAGCGGCGGTAAATCCAACATAGTGCTTGAAAGAACCAAAGGAGGCGAGGACTGATGCTTAAATATGATATCGTGATTATAGGCGGCGGTCCTGCAGGACTTGCTGCAGCAGTAAGTGCAAGAAAAGCCGGGACAGAGAAGATTCTCATTCTTGAACGTGATCATGAGCTTGGCGGTATCTTAAACCAGTGTATCCACAATGGTTTCGGACTTCACACATTTAAGGAAGAGCTTACCGGACCTGAATATGCATATCGTTTTATGCAGCAGGTTTTTGATGAGAAAATAGAATACAAACTTAACACAATGGTAATGGACATATCTGCTGAAAGAGTTGTAACGGCCATGAATCGTGAAGACGGCATGTTCCAGATAGAGGCAGGAGCAGTTATCCTTGCAATGGGCTGTCGTGAAAGACCCAGAGGAGCCCTCAATATTCCGGGATACCGTCCAGCAGGTATTTTCTCTGCCGGTACAGCCCAGAGACTTGTAAATATAGAAGGATATATGCCGGGACGTGAGGTTGTTATCTTAGGATCAGGTGATATCGGTCTTATCATGGCACGAAGAATGACTCTCGAAGGGGCAAAGGTAAAGGTAGTTGCAGAGCTTATGCCATATTCGGGCGGCTTAAAGAGAAATATAGTTCAATGTCTTGATGACTTTGGAATCCCGCTCAAGCTTTCACATACAGTGGTAGATATAGAGGGAAAAGAACATTTGTCGGCTGTAACCATTGCTGAGGTAGGCAAGGATGGCAAGCCGATCCCTGGAACAGAAGAGAGATATACCTGTGATACATTGCTTCTTTCCTGCGGACTTATCCCTGAAAACGAGCTTTCCAGAAGTGCAGGTGTTGAGATGAGCCCGATCACCAACGGACCGGTAGTTAATGAAAGTCTTGAAACTTCAATACCCGGTGTATTTGCCTGTGGAAACGTGCTCCATGTACATGATCTCGTTGATTTCGTATCTCAGGAGGCAGCACTGGCAGGAGAAAATGCTTCAGCATTTGTAAAGAATGGCTGCAAGGACAATTCTACTGAAAAAGGAATAGAGATTAAGGCCGTAGAGGGCGCAAGATATACAGTTCCTTCTACAGTAAATACAGACAGAATGAATGATCTCCTTACGGTTCGTTTCCGTGTAGGTGCAGTATTTACGGATTCTTACGTAAGTGTTTACTTTGATGACGAGAGAGTGATGCACGTTAAAAAGAAGATAATGGCACCCGGTGAGATGGAGCAGGTAATATTAAAGAAGTCTGCACTTAAAGAACATGCCGGACTTAAGACTATTACCGTGAAGATCGAGAAAGATTAAAGGAGGCAGACTATTATGGAAACAAGAGAACTTACCTGTATCGGCTGCCCGATGGGATGCCAGATAACAGTTGAACTTGATGGCGGAGAAGTCAAAAGCGTAAAGGGAAATACCTGCCAGAAGGGTGATATTTATGCAAGAAAAGAAGTGACAAATCCTACAAGAATAGTTACTTCAACTGTAGTTATAAGCGGAGGTGACAAGCCGAGACTTTCAGTCAAGACAGCTAATGATATCCCTAAAAATAAGATTTTTGACGTTATGAAGGATATTGATGCAGCACATCCGGAAGCTCCGGTAAAAATCGGCGATGTGATTGTAGAAAATGTTGCAGGCACCGGAGTGAACGTTATCGCCACCAGAAACATCGCAAAATGTGGTTGACGGCCTGTTTGCAGATTTTGATCGCGGAGCTGCAGATAAATGGCCTGTTTGCACATTTTGAGGGCAAAGCACTCAAAATGTATAGACTTTTATACATTATTGATGTAAAATATTGTCGTTTGTTCAAGGAGCAAACGGCAATATTTTTTTTAGCATGAATGGAGAGGAAAAGGAGAGAATATGCTGGAAGAATTTTTTCATTTAAAAGAACATGGCACAACTGTAAAGACTGAGATCATTGCAGGTTTGACAACGTTCCTGTCAATGGCATACATACTTGCCGTAAACCCAAGTATTCTTGGAACTGTAATGAATCCGGGCGGTGTATTTGTTGCAACTGCACTTGCTTCTGCAATCGCAACATTTTTCATGGGCCTGGTTGCTAATTATCCGATAGCTCTTTCAGCCGGACTTGGACTGAATGCATATTTTGCATATACAGTATGTCTTGGTGAGCTGGCTAATGAAGCAAACCCCTTTACGATCTGCCTTACAGCAGTACTTTGCGAAGGATTGATATTCATAATCGTATCCGCATTTAAGTTCAGAGAGCAGATCATAAATGGTATCCCTCAGAACCTGAAATACGGTATTTCAGCAGGTATTGGTCTTTTTGTAGCATTTATCGGTCTTCAGGGTGCAGGCATCGTAGTTAAGAGTGATTCAACACTTGTTGATCTCGGAAGCTTTGCTTCAGCTGAGGTTGCTCTTTGCCTTGTCGGTACAATTATAATTGTTGTTCTTTCACATTATCAGGTTAAGGGTTCGGTTCTTATAGGTATTATTGTTACCTGGATCCTTGGAATGGTAGCACAGGCAACAGGCTGGTATACAGGAAACTGTTTCCCTGATTTCTCCGGAGGAATCAACCTTAGCGGTATATCTGAGACAGCATTTAAGTTTAACTTCGGATGGGCTGTAAGCCACATGGTACAGTTCATCGCAATTCTTTTCAGTTTTCTTTTTGTAGATCTTTTTGATACAGTAGGAACAGTAGTTGGTGTTGCAGACAAAGCAGGCCTCCTTGATAAAGACGGCAAGCTTCCGAGAGTTGGCAAGGTATTCATGGCTGATGCCATTGGTACAGTATTAGGCGCCTGCCTCGGTACTTCTACTATCACAAGCTTTGTAGAGTCATCAGCAGGTGTTGCAGCAGGCGGAAGAACAGGGCTTACAGCAGTATCTACAGGATTTTTCTTCCTTCTTTCACTTGTACTCAGCCCGGTATTCCTTGCAATTCCTTCATTTGCAACAGCTCCGGCACTTATCTATGTTGGTATGCTCATGGTTTCAAGTACAAAGCAGATCAAGTTTGATGGTGATGTAGCTGATACATTTGGTGCATATATGGCACTGCTCTTAATGCCTCTTACATATTCAATTGCAAACGGTATCATGTTCGCAGTTGTTTCATGGGTTATCATTAAGGTATGCACAGGTAAGTCAAAGGATGTTAGCCCTGTAATGTGGGTTATCTTCGTTCTCTTTGCAGCCAGGATCGCAAGTCTCATACTTAACTTCAGATAAAATACAGAATATTCAAAAGCCCGGAGGAAAAATCCCCCGGGCTTTTTTATGACATTGAGCTTTGCATCTAAAACCTATAGAATTTTGATAAAAAAAAGAGACGTCAGAGACGTCTCTTTGAAAAATCTAATTAACAAACACGCTGAAGTGTGAATTCATTCATTGCAGAAATGATTCTGTTCTTTTCCTGACCTTCAGCTTCAAAATGTAAATCAACGGGCTTATTTAAGTTCAAAGTCATGATTCCCATTACTGACTTTGCATCGATATAATATCTGCCCTGTTCCATGTCGAAATCACCTGGGAGTGAAGACATAGTCTTGTTGAATTTGCGGATCTGTTCTACTGAGTTGAATTTTAATGTTACTGTTGACATATATATCCCTCCATAAATAAAATCATCACCGTTTCCCGGACGGTTGTGACAAAAAAGTTGGTTTTCTAAAGTGCTACTCCCGATAGCATTTATTAAATTTTTATAAAAATTTAATAAAAGTTGAAAACGATATTAGTATAGCGCTCTTTTGTAAAATTTTCAACAGTAAAATCGCTCATTTTCTAGGCAAATAATTAATAAATCTGTGTTAAATTGAAATAAACGCAAAAAATAAGTATTATTTTTATATTTTTTTAATTTTTCTAATCTGATCCAGAATTGCATTTGCAACATCTTCTTTATCCATAAGAGGTAGTTCATTTCTCTCATTTGCGGATATAAGCGTGCAGACATTGGTATTTCCGGCAAATCCCGCACCTTTTGTATTAAGAGAATTTGCAACGATCATATCCATGTTTTTCTTTTGCATTTTATTTAGTGCATTATCTATCAGATTTTCAGTTTCCATGGCGAAACCGCATATAAACTGGCCGGATTTGCGTTTTCCGAGTTCTTCGATGATATCTCTGGTTCGTTCAAGGCTGAGAACAGGATTTTCACTATTATCCTTTTTCTTAATTTTATGATCAGCTACTTCGGAAGGGCGGAAGTCAGCAACTGCTGCAGCACTTATGTAAATATCGCAGTCATCAAAACGCTTTGTAGCCTCATTATACATATCCTCAGCGGAGACAATAGGCACTGACTTAATAAAAAGAGGATCCGGGAGAGCTGTTTCACCGTGGATCAGAGTGACATCCGCACCTCTTAACATTGCAGCATGCGCTATTGCATAGCCCATTTTTCCGGAAGAATGATTTGTGATAAAGCGTACGGGATCAATAGTTTCTTTAGTAGGGCCTGCGGTTACTAATATTTTTTTGCCCTTAAGATCTTTTTCGCAGGCAATTTCTTTATAAATATACTGTAGAAGAACCTCCGGTTTGGGAAGTTTTCCTGAACCCTTATCCTGACAGGCAAGCATTCCGCTGTCAGGCTCTATTATTGTCATTCCATAATGGATCAATTTTGCAAGATTGTCCTGTGTAACAGGATTTTCAAGCATTGCGGTATTCATGGCAGGAGATACGAGTTTTTTCTTTCTTGATGCCAGAACAACAGTTGAAAGCATGTCATCAGCAATCCCATTAGCCATTTTTGCAATTATATTTGCAGTGGCCGGAGCGATCATGATGCAGTCTGCAGCCTTGGCAAGTTCCACATGAGTTACTTCATACTTATAGTCCCTGTCAAACTGGTCAACTATACATCTGTTACCGCTGAGGGTTTCAAAGGTCTGTGGACTGATGAAATTAGTTGCATTTTTGCTAAGTATAACATGAACATCGGCGCCGTCTTTTCTAAGCTGGCTTACAACGTCAGCCATTTTGTAGGCAGCAATACTGCCGGTGACACCGATCACTACACATTTTCCTTTTAAGTCCATTTTATATTTTCTCCTTAATAAACGTAAGTTTATATGTTGACATAGCCTGTCGGTTGCCGCATCTGTATGTCACATGCTGACGCATGTTCCGACAGCTGCTGGCTCCCTGTATAGCAATTTTTTTTATCATATCACAAACTGAGAACATATACCATTTGTGCTAATTGGAATTCATTGTATGCAGAACTAAAGAATAATTGCAAAGTGACCGATATATAAATCGAGTTTATAGAATCATGCATATTAATCGATCTATAATAAAAAAATATCAAGGGGGAAGCAGGCCATGGTGAAAAAAATGAGCGCAAAAGCTTTAATTGCCGAACTGGCAGTTATGGTTTTATTTATTGCGCTTATTTTTGCTGTCAGGATAAATGCTGCCTCGGCTATGACCATATCAGAAAATTCAGAGCTGACAAAGGTGAGGTTTGGAACAGTCGAGCAGGAAGGCTATTCCATGCGTGATGAAAACGGGATAGTCCGTGGTTTTGATGCTGAATATATGGCCAAAATAAGTCAGTATGGGCTTATGGATCTGGAATATCATTTTTATGATAACTTTGAAGAGCTTTTGAGTGCACTTGAAAAAGGCGAGATAGATATGGCAGCGGGAGTTGCGAAGACGAAAGAACGGGAAGGCAATTTTATTTTTTCGTCAAAGCCCATTATGGATTCCGCAATCGTGATAGCAGTACCTAAGGAAGATGACTTTTATGAATATGGAAATGTCGATCAGATTTCTGAAATGAAACTTGGAGCTAATGCCGGTTCATACATGGCAAATATTTCAGATGAGTGGCAGGCAGAATACGGTACGTCGTTAAATATTATTAAGTTTGACTCTGAGGAAGAGATGAGGGCGGCAGTTGACAGCGGCAAAGTTGATGGAATGATCGTTGCAAGCGGGCAGTATCCTGAATATAGATCCATATTTGAACCTACTATTGTTGGATTTTATGTTTGTATGAACAAAGGCAGAAGCGATCTTAAGGAAAAGGTTGATGATGCTATAAATCGTATTTTAAAAGAAGATATTGATTATTTTGATACAGTGATCAATAAATACAGAGTAATAAATGGCGCAGCTGTTACTATAAGCGCTGAAGAAAAGGAATTTCTTAAGAAACATTTTCCTGATGGAAATATATACGTGGCGGTTTTAAGGCATGATCCTCCTTATTATAGCCTTGATGATGGAGAAGAAAAAGGGATAATACCGGATTATTATAATCTTTTGGCGAAGAAAATAAATTCAAACGGGCTTGATATAAAATTTAAATTTGTTACATACAGGGATAATGATGAAATCTACGATGCAGTGACCAACTACAGGGTAGATATGCTGGGTTATACAGGGATGGACTCCACGGATGCTTCAGCTCTTGGAGTAATACTTACGGGTGCTTATGATAATCAAATGATGGCAATCATAATCCCGGCGATCGATCAGAAAAATACAGAAAAGAACAAAAATTACAGTGCGTCAGATAATAAAACATCATTATATAATGTCGCAGTTCAGAAAAATGACGCAATGCAGATAAGATATTATCTCAGACTAAAAGAAATCAATTATAAAATCACAGAGTATGACAGTCTTGAAAAATGTTACAAGAAGATGGAAAAAGGTGAGTGCGATGGTGTAGTAACAACACTTACAAAAGCCAATTGGATCATAAATCAGAACAGATCCGGAGATGTTCAGATACAGACCGTTGAGTGTAGTGGCTGGAACTATGCCGGAGCAGTGACTCCGGATCATTATAAACTGGCTTCAGTCATATCTAAAGCTGCTTATTATACAGCCGGTGATATGGCGGCAATAGAGGCGGAAAATTCCGAAGCTGAAACAGATTTCATGACTGTTATCCGAAAGACACCATTGAGAGTGATCTTTATTATGTTTGCCCTGACAATGGTATTCATCACGGGAATTATCATTCTGATTGCATATACATCGCATATAAGAATGAAGAGATCAAAGGATTATGAACTGATCGAATCACAGAATAAGCTTATAGACTCATATCGCTATGATCATGTTACAGGGCTTATGAACAGGGAAAGCCTTATGACGCAGGTTGGTGGAAGCCTTGATAAGACTGAAAAATATGCGGTTATCCTTATGGATTTGGACAATTTCAGAGAGATAAATGAGTCCTACAGCTTTGAAGAAGGAAATCTGGTTCTTCGTGATATTGCAGAAAGAATGAGAAAATTCTGTGGTTATAATGTTGAGGACAGGATCCCTGCGAGATATTCCGGGGCAGAGTTTGTTTTAGTACTAAGGCGGGGAGAAGCAGATAAAGCAGAAAAAATAGCGAAAAATATAGCAGGACTCTCAAAAAGACCTACTGTTATAAAAGGATTCTTAAAGATTGCCGGAATAAAGGATGACAGTGAAAAAATCTGGTTCCATACTAAGGTCGGAATAGGCTATTCCGATGGCGTCTCTGAATTTAAGGATATAGTAAAAAATGCAGGGATAGCTCTTGCCTATGCTAAAGAGGGCAAAGATAAAGCAATAGGGATTTATGAAGATAAGTTAAAAGACAGGCTATTCAAACTAAATGAGATTAAAGCAGCTATTGTAGAAGCGCTGGAAAACGATGGCTTCTATATGATGTATCAGCCTCAGGTAAATCTTCAGAGGATGGAAGTCAGTGGATATGAGGCACTTATCAGGATGAAGAGAGGCGATATATATCCTGGACAGTTCATACCTGTCGCAGAGTCACAGGGCTATATTAAGCAGATAGGAAGAAAGAGTACTGAGCTTGTTATCAGACAGATAGCCGAGTGGAAAAAAGAAGGAAAGGCTCTAAGGCCTGTTTCGATCAATTTTTCAAGTAATCAGCTCAACGACATGAGCTATGTGGATTATCTTCTTGAGCTTTGTCAGCAATATGATGTTGATACATCGCTCGTAGAAATAGAGATCACAGAGAGTCTGCTCTTTAAGCAGGATACCCAGACATCTAAATTTTTTGATAAGCTTAAAGAAGTTGGTATCAAGATGCTCCTTGATGATTTTGGAACGGGATATTCCTCGCTCAGATATCTTACCTATATTCCGGTTGATTACGTGAAGCTTGATAAATCAATTGTAGATGCCTGCCTTAACAGATCTGCTGCTAAATCAGATGTAAATACAAATGCCTTTATCAGCGGCATAATCGATCTGACACATTGCATAGGTAAAAAAATAATCGTTGAAGGTGTAGAGGAAGAATGGCAGACGGATCTTTTGAAGGAATTCGGATGTGATACGATACAGGGATATTATTTCTCTAAACCATTGCTTCCTTCTGATGCTGCAGAATTTGAGATAAAAGAAAATAAATGACCTCATAAAGCACTGTTTACTATGGTAAGCAGTGCTTTAATGTGCTAAAATACTTTAGATACTTTCTATAAGTAAATAATATTTCAGGAGATGGGATCATGAGTGATTACAGACTTAATACAAAATGCGTGCAGGCCGGTTATACTCCAGAAAACGGAGAACCCAGACAGATTCCGATCATACAGTCAACTACATTTAAGTATGATACGAGCGAGGATATGGGTAAACTTTTTGATCTTGAAGCCAGCGGATACTTTTATTCAAGACTTCAGAATCCCACATGCGATATGGTAGCAGCCAAGATTGCAGCACTCGAGGGCGGATCAGCAGCAATGCTTACAGGCTCTGGACAGGCAGCTAATTTCTTCGCTCTTTTCAATATATGTGAATGCGGCGATCATATTGTTGCGTCTTCTTCTATTTATGGAGGTACATTTAATCTTATTGCTGTAACCATGGCAAAGATGGGCATAGAAGCGACCTTTGTTTCACCGGATGCTTCAGAGGAAGAACTCAATGCTGCATTTAAGGACAATACAAAGGCTATGTTCGGAGAGACTATAGCTAATCCGGCACTTACGGTGCTTGATATAGAAAAGTTTGCGCATGCTGCTCATGAGCATGGTGTTCCGCTTATCGTGGACAATACTTTCCCTACACCTGTAAATTGCCGTCCTATAGAATGGGGAGCAGATATAGTTACACATTCTACTACAAAATATATGGATGGACACGGATCATGTGTTGGTGGAGCGATCATTGACTCGGGTAAGTTTGACTGGATGGCACATGCCGATAAATTCCCGGGACTTTGTACACCGGATGAGTCATATCATGGAATTACCTATGCAGAAAAATTTGGACAGGAAGGTGCATTTATCACAAAATGTACTGCCCAGCTCATGAGAGATTTTGGCTGTGTACAGTCTCCGCACGATGCATTTATCTTAAATCTTGGCCTTGAATCACTTCATGTAAGAATGGCAAGACATGTAGAAAATGGTCAGGCAGTAGCTGAATTCCTTGAAAAGAGTGACAAGGTTAAGTATGTAAATTATGCAGGCCTTGAGTCTAATAAATATCACGAAATAGCTAATAAATATATGCCAAATGGCGGATGCGGAGTCGTTTCTTTCGAACTTGCAGGCGGAAGAGCAGCAGCAGAGAAGTTCATGAAGAGTCTTAAGCTTGCAGCAATAGAGACTCATGTGGCAGATGCAAGAACCTGCTGCCTGAATCCGGCAACATCAACTCACAGACAAATGAATGATGAGCAGCTTGAAGAGGCAGGAATACCTGCAGGTCTTATCAGAATGTCATGTGGTCTTGAGGACAAGGCTGATCTTATAGCTGACCTTGAGCAGGCACTTAATGCAATCTGATAAATAAAGCTTTTCTTTTACATCAAAAAAGAGGCGCGGGCTTAAGCCCGTGCCTCTTCGTGTCTTTGTTCGGCAGATCCAAGGATTATTTCTCCTGTACTTCCGTCTATAAATATTATTTCACCATCGTGAATGCGTTCCATAAGATGCGGAATATTGAATACAGCAGGCAATGACATGCTTCTTGCAAGAATTGCGGCATGCGAATTTTTGCCGCCTTTTTCTGCTACGAGACCTGATACACTTCCGGGGATTATCTTTGAAAGCATTTCTGCAGAAAATTCTTTTGCAGCAAGAACAGTACCGGAGTCAACACCATAAATCGTGGCATCTTTAACTCCAAGCAGAATACCAAGGAGCCGCCGTTTCACATCATTGATATCTATAGAGCGTTCGTGAAGTTCTGAATTTTCTGAACTGGCAAATTCTTCTATATATTTATCACAGATCTCGCTTACTGCAAATTCGGCAGATATCCCCTTTTTTATGCGATTTTCGATTTCCGGACACAGGGATTCATCATTCATCATTAGTTCCTGAAGCCTGACTAAATCTACTTTACGTTCGCAATTCATATTGTATAAATGCTCGGCAATCGATTCGGTCCTATTGTTGAAGGAAGCGACTGCGCCCCTGAATTTAGCAAGCTCACCTTCGATATCATCGGTGGTTCTCTTACTAATATCAAGATTAATATCTTCAATTCTCCATATTCGTCCGATACCAACACCGGATGATATAGCTGTCCATTTCTCCCTCCTCATAAGTATATCCCCCATAAAGAAGCAAACTACTACTACTGCATTTTATATATCGGCATTATTTAGAAATAATTAATAGTTTTTTTAGTGTATTTTTATAAGAACAAGAAATTAGTAGTTGTACAACTAATTGCAAAAAATTATAGGTTTTTGTTTATAGATTTCGCATCTTACGCCGTTCGCCTTAAAGTTCCTACGAGGAACGCTCTCGTTGGAAACATATAAGCCGAACAACGCAACAGGTGAAATCCTAAAAAACAAAAACCTATACTTTTTACTTATAAAAAAGTTGAATTATTTAATCAGCTATATTATAATCTTCAAAGAAATTGATTATATAAATATAATCAATTATTTATAATTAAATGGAGGTTCAAAAATGTTTAAGAAGTCTGCAAAAATTATTTCGTGTGTTTTGGCCACTGCTATGCTTTTGTCTTTAACGGCATGTGGTAAGTCAGAGGCAAAGATCAGTGAGATATCGATAGCCTGTCAGAATGGACTGGCATATGCTCCTTTGAAAGTAATGGAAGCAAATAAACTAATTGAGAAATATGAGCCCGATGTTAAGGTTAACTGGCAGACCTTAAATTCGGGTTCCGCAATAAATGAAGGCCTTACTGCAGGCGCGATCCAATTTGGAGGAATGGGATTAGGTCCTGCAATTACAGCAATAACAAGTGGAATTCCGGTAAAAATAGCTTCAGCTATGAGTTCTCAGCCTCATAAGATAATGACAAACAGAGCTGATATAAATTCACTTACAGATATAAAAGCTGAGGATAAAATCGCACTGGTAAATATAGGAAGTTTCCAGCACATCCTTCTTGCAATGGCTGCAGAAAAGAACTTTGGTGATGCACATGCTCTTGATAACAATATTGTAGCTATGTCTCACCCTGATGGAATGGCTGCTTTAGAGTCAGGATCAGTAGATTGTCAGCTTACAACCTCTCCATATATCTATAAAGAAGCTGAAAATTCAAATCTTCACGAAGTTGAGGGACTTTCAGACGTGTGGCCTGATGGAAACTCATTTATAGTATTTGTCGGCTCAGAATCATTAAAGGAGAAAGATCCGGAATTATACGAAAATGTTGTAAAAGCTCTTCAGGATGCAATAGACTGGATCAATGAAAATCCCGATGAAGCTGCGGCCCTCTTATGCAACGAACTTGATGTTGATGAAGCAACAGCCAAGGAATATCTTACTGCAGAAGGTGCAGTATACAGCAGCGAATGCAAGGGTGTTATGCAGTATGCAGACTTCATGGCTTCAAATGGTTTCCTTGAAAATGACGGTCCTGAGTCTTTCAGTGATCTGGTTTTTGATAACGTAAAGGGAGATTGACAGGAAAGAAATATCTATCTGTTATATTTTATGATAAAAAACTGCCGGACAATTTGATCCGGCAGTTTTCGTTGTCTTATTCTTCAATGTATTTTTCTTCGAGAGTTTTGATAAGATCCAAATACTTATTTCTCTTATCTGTATTCTCTTCCTCGAATTTTTTTGTTTTTTCATTTACCAATGCAAAAAGATCCTTATCCAGATGCTCTTCCGCAAAGGTATACACCACTCTGTCTTCCTTATCAGTATGATTTTTAAGGACTTTACAATACCCCATAGCCTCGGATATGATGTCGAGCTTATAGGAACTTGTCGGATTCTTAGAATAACGTCCTATTGCTAAAGATAAAGCCATGCAACAGTCACGTCCCATATTATGTTCGACAAGCATACCATGATTGATAAGATTATCTGCTATTTTTCCAAGAGTACGTGTCATTTCAGGAAAAAGGAATTCTTCCTCTTTTCCATGATGATACTTATCGGAATAATTTTTAATAAAATCAACAATAGATCTGAACTCATCGATATCGATATCTTTGCCATCGATTATTCCCTCGCAGATCTGCCTGATCACCTTGAGCATTCGATTGATATTTCTATGCTCCTCCATCATGACTTCGATACAATAATTCATTCAGATTCCTCCTGTTTGAAATTTCTATATATATTTATCGGCAATAAAATATATATATTAAGCATAAAAGAAATTATTTTTTTAGGCAAGCTATATCGCAAAAAAACTATGACTTTTCGCCACTTCGTGCCTCAAAGGCACGTAAACAGGCCATTTGAATGCAGCTGCGCTGCGGGCCTGTTTGGCACTTGTTTTAACTTATCACACGGAACCCGCAGTAAATGCGGATTCCTGCAATTAAGTCACCAAAATATATACTTTATTGTTTTATGAGGTAATAGTCGTGGTGGATACCAGCCATAGATGCCTGCAATGATGAGAGGCGGTGTCAATAGAAATCTAGTGGTTTCTATAGTACTTGTTTTTGTAACATGTGGAATCTATGGTCTTTACTGGATATACAAACTTAATGATGAGATCACAGCACTTTCGGGTGAGCCTGGAACTTCAGGAGGAATGGTCATTCTTTTGAATCTTGTGACCTGTGGTATATATAGTATATACTGGTATTATAAAATGGGACAGAAGGTAGATATTATAAAAGGACAGAGGGGAGAATCTTCAGGAATCATGTTCCTGGTTATCGGACTTTTTGGTCTTGGAATAGTAAATCTTGCGTTGATACAGGATACAGAGAATCATATTGTTGGCTAAATATACTTAGCCTTGATCAGCTATGAGGGATAGACAAAAGATAATTAAGACCGTGACAGAATATTCAATGAAAGGGTATTCTGTCACGTTTTTTTATACAATATATGTTTTATAATATATATGTAGAAGATTGCGAGGCAATCAGGTGTAAACTGCGTAGTGATCTACGGGCTTTAAATGGGGGTAACTTAAGTTTTTATTCCGCTTGTTCAGAATGGAGGATAAAGCTTATGAGGAAAAAATCAGTTTTAATTTTAATGTCGGTTCTGGCTTTTGGTATATTTACAGGAGCGGGACAAAAATCGAGCTATGGACCTGCGGCAGCAGCCAGAGAGAGTAGTAGCGGAGAAAGACCACAGGTAACGCAGGGATCAAATTATAACACGAGTAATTCAGGAAGCGGATCGCAGTACAGTTCAGGCTCAGGTTCCGGACCGGGTGCATATTATAATACAAATAATTCCGGAGATGTATCACAGCAAATTACAATAATAATTATTCGAACAGTGGGTATCCATCGGATGAAAATGGATATATAGACTGGAGCGGAGATTATTATTCAGGAAGTGCAACCTATGTTATATCGGGTTCGGACAGGGAGTATATTTCTGCCGATAGTGTTGCAGCTCTTTCATATGAAAAGCTTAGACTGGCAATAAATGAAATATATGCAAGGCATGGCAGAAAATTTAAATCCGATGACTTACAGGAATATTTTAATGGAAAGAGCTGGTATACACCAACTTATGAGCCGGAAGAATTTGATAAAATGGAATCATCGGTTTTAAATCAGATAGAAAAAAAGAATATAGCAGTTATGGCTGCTGAAAGATCCAGAAGGGCAAAATAATCATTGAATATGTTGTTACTGTTCACAGGCAAACTGCGCACTCCGCTGCGCAGTTATGCCACAATAACTTTGACTGAACACTGGGTTTTGCCCATTGCCGTAGGCAATCTTAAATGGCAAAACCCGTTACTGGAGCACGCTGAAAGCGTGTGAACAGTAACAATATGTTGCAAATTTGTTTCAAAACATATACAAATTACTTGTTTTTGGAGATTGATTGTTATAATATATAAATTGGGTGGGATCATGAGTCAATTCTAGGACTTGATCCAAGGATGTGTTTAGTTCGGAATTGCTTATTTTATATGCATGAGCAATTAATGGAGCAGATTGCAATTATCTGTTTTGGTTTGGCGGATATTGAAAAGGAAACAGGAATGAAGGTTAATTTTAAGCGTTTATGGTTATTTGTCCCTTTAGGATTTTTAGGGCTTTTGTATCTTTTTGTTTCAACGCGTACAGGACATTATATAAACTGTCCGTTTCATCGTTATTTAGGGATTGAATGCCCAGGATGCGGAGCTACGAGAATGGTCATAGCGCTTTTGCATTTGGATTTTTATCAGGCTTTTCGCTATAATCCGCTTATTTTCATTCTCATGCCGGGAATCTTTATTATGATCTCATTTTTATTTGGTGTGATAGAGTTTGAGGCGGCGGCTGAAAGAATCTATGTTAAATGTGTGGAAATGACAGGACTTTTGGCAATTGTGTATTTTATCATGAGAAATATCCCGCTTTTTTATTTCTTGAGACCAACAGTGGTAGGATAAAAAGATAAAGGAGATTTTGAGTATGGATAATTACGAAAACGATAACAATAATAATGGTTATCAGGATCAGCAGTCTTATGACGCAGGTCTGAATGGCCAGTATCAGCAGAATTATAATGAACCTCAGGGTGGTCAGTATCAGCAGAATTATAATGAACCTCAGGGTGGTCAGTATCAGCAGTATAATGGACCTCAGGGAGATCCGTATCAGCAGTCTTATGGCGGACCTCAGGGGGATCCGTATCAGCAGTCTTATGGCGGACCTCAGGGTGGTCAGTATCAACAGTATAACGGACCTCAGGGTGGTCAGTATCAACAGTATAACGGACCTCAGGGCGGTCAGTATCAGCAGCCTAATAATGGTCAGAAGCCGGAATTCATTCCGGGAGGTCCCGGAACCGGAAACAACTACCCACAGTTTACGACGTATATGGTATTAACCTTGCTTATGTGCTGCTGCTGTAACGGTTTATTTGGACTGATCTCTCTTATTATGATCATGATAGGAAATGGTAACTATAAGAAGGGTGAGCCATATGAAGGCAACTTCAAGGCAGCCAAGATAGTTCTTATTATTGGTCTTGCATTGACAATCTTAGGTTCAATTATATCGTTTGCTACAGGAACTCTTTCATCCCTTCCGGAACTTATGGGAAGATATAACTATTAAAACGGAATTAATTTTACCGTGACAAAACTTTCAATGAAAAAAAGTTTTGTCACGGTTTTTTTATTTTGTACAGGAATTAAAGCTCGAAAGCAGTTCGATATTGATTTATAATAATTGTGTAAAAGAAAACCGAGGAGGTGCTCATGGTTACAATAAGTCTGTGTATGATCGTAAAAAATGAAGAACAGATCCTTGAAAGATGTTTGGACTCTGTAGCTGATCTTATGGATGAGATAATTATTGTAGATACAGGTTCCGAGGATAAAACGAAAGAGATAGCCAGACGTTATACAGATAAGGTTTATGATTTTAAATGGGATAACGATTTTGCGGCAGCAAGAAATTTTGCTTTTTCGCACGCAACAAAGGAATATATATACAGCGCTGATGCCGATGAAGTAATCGATAGTGAGAATCATGAAAAATTTGCTGTTCTTAAGGAACATCTTCTGTCGGAAATTGAGGTGGTTCAGATGTATTATACAAATCAGCTTGAATATAACACAACCTATAATTATGACGAGGAACTGCGGCCAAAGCTTTACAGGAGGGTAAGAACCTTCACCTGGCAGGATGCAGTACATGAAAATGTCAGGCTGAATCCGGTTGTATTTGACAGTGATATAAAAATCATACATAAGCCGACAGGCGCCCATCAGCAAAGGGATTTCTTTATGTATCAGAATACGATAAAAACGCAGGGTGATCTATCTGAGCATATGCAGCGCATGTATGCCAGAGAACTTTTTATTGCCGGATCTGATGAAGATTTTATTGAAGCTATGGACTTTTTTAAGAAACGTCTTGATGAGGATTTAAATGATGAGCTGATAGCAATAGACTGCAGCGTGCTGGCAAAATGTGCGAGACTTAAAGATGATAAAGAACTTATGTTAAAGGCTGTGGCAAGAGGAATCGCTATAGATGGCAGTCCGAGTGAACTTCTCTATGAGTTGGGGGAGTATTACAGACAGAAAAGGGATTATGCAGAGGCTGAGTTATGGTATTATAATGCGGCATTTGAAACAGAAAGCATACTCTCTGCGGCTTATCATGACTCGTATCCGCTTATAGGGCTTCATATTTGCTATGTAATAAGCGGAGACAGGGAAAATGCAGCAAAATACGCAGCTATTTTGAGGGAAAAAAGCTGAAAAAAGGCGGATCATACGATCCGCCTTTTCTTAAATCCTGATCAAACTGTTTCAGTTGCAGATGAAGTTGTTTCAGCTGCAGACGAAGTTGTTTCTTCTGCAGAAGCTGTTTCAGAACTGTTTTCGGAATTTTCAAATTTGAGAGGAACGTATTCACGCTTAGCAGCATCATCTGCATCTTTTTCCTCATTTTTGAGAAATTCTTCCAGATCATCATTCACATCATTGTCAGAATCCTCAAAACTCTCATCATCTTCTCTACTCTTGAAATAATAGTAGACACCGGCTGCAGCGGCACCTGCAATAAGGAGAAATGTGAGTATTCTACCAAATTTTTTCATTTCTGAGCCCCCGTTTCCAAAAAATAATTTTTTTTATAAAAAACGAACGTAGTTAATTTTATTATATAGCCTGACAGGTTCATTGTAAATAAAATTCTTGCCTTCTTTTGTGCTGCTTTTTTTGACCAATCCTTATTAAAATGATATGATAATTAAAAGGTTTTGGGCTCATTTCTGGTTAGGAGAAATAATGGATAAAAAATATGATGTTATTATAATCGGTGCAGGCCCTTCCGGAATATTCTGGATTATACTGTAACAGGTACAAGCGCAACGGCAGTAGGAGAATATACAGTAACCTTAACCGGAACAGGAAACTACACAGATACGGCTACGGCATCCGTCGGGCAATGGGTAAAACCATTGCCCGATTATTTTTTGTCAGAGGCAGAAAAAAATCTGCTAAAGTTAATGACATTGCGTGTGAACAGTAACGAATGCGTTACTGTTCACACGCTTTCAGCGTGCTCCAGTAACGGGTTTTGCCATTTAAAATTGCCCCCTCTGTGTGGCATATACTAAGCTCAGCTTTGCTTCGCTAAGTATTATGCGCATACGGCAATGGGCAAAACCCAGTGTTCAGTCAAAGTTATTGTGGCATAACTGCGCAGCGGAGTGCGCAGTTTGCCTGTGAACAGTAACACGAATGCAACAGAAAAAAAGAAAAAGATAAAAGAACAATGGTAAAGAATGGTAAAAAATGGTAAAATTAAATAAAAAATAGTAAAGAATAGTAAAATTCAAACTTGAATAGTAAAAACGGGAGATTTTATTATGGCTGTAAAAATTGATCCATTTACGCTGACACCCGGTGCTGCGGGAAAACCTTATATTGATTGCGGCATAGCAGATGAAATTATTGCGAATTTTAGAAGCAGCGAATCATCAAAATATGTATATAAAATAACCGGATTGCGTGGTTCCGGAAAATCGGTGGAATATGGCAAAGTCTTACGGACGCTTGAAAAGGATGAAAACTGGCTTGTTTACCCACTTGCGGCAGAGGGAGACGGGATAGATACACTTATTTCGTATTTAAGCAGGGAAGACTTTATCAGTGACAAAAAGACGGAAACCTCTATATCAGCAAATATGTCTGCCGGCGCAAGTATTCCAATGATAACAGGAAAAGGCGGCATGGAAATAACAAGAACATATTCAGAAAACAGTAATTTTTATAACGCAGAAGCCGCATTGGCTGAAATGATCGAAAAAGCAAACAGGAAAAATTATAATATTCTTGTAATGATAGATGATATTTCCAAAACTGAAAATACAGTGCAGCTTCTTTCTGTATTAGGAACTATGTTCAACAGGGGCAGAATGGTATATTTAGTAGTCAGCGGCCTGTCAAAAAATATAGAGGATTTTTTTGTCAATAATAAGAAAGAATCAAACAGCAGTATATTTTCTAAGAGTCTTTCATTTTTCAGACGCGGAGATACGAGAGAGGCAAAACCTTTGGACAAATTCGACATTGTGGGCAATTATGAGAAATTTCTTGGGATAGATGCAATAGAAGCAAAGAAATTATATGATCTGACACTTGGCTATGCTTATGCTTATCAGGTGTTAGGTTCATTATACTTTAATAAAAAGAAATCAGAAACGATTGAAGATCTTATACCTGATTATGAGAGAACCCTGTTCAAGTCTTATAATCTTGACTGGCCTGAATTTACCGATAAGGAACAGGATTTTATCCGAAGCTTCTACAAGGGAAAAACAGGAAGGGCAAAAGACACAAAAGCCCATATGTCAAATCCGGATGCGTATAATGTATATAAAGACCGTCTTATTGACAAACATTTTTTTGCTGAAGGTAAAAGAGGATATCTTGAACCCAGGCTTCCGAGATTTGACAGATTTATAGAAATCTGGTGTGAATGATATTGGTGCACACCATGACAAATTGTTACAGTAACAATATCCTCTAACCATATCCTCTGTTTAAAATATAAAACATGATGTAAATAGCTTGCGAAAAAACCGGGGGGGTATACAATATACGAAACGCAAGTCAGTGTATACATTATACACGGACTTGTATATTGATCAGAACTGAACAGGAAAATTTCTGTCAGGTCGTTATTTTGGGAGATACCCAAGGAAAGGAAAAGAGGATATGAGGAGTAAAAAGGTTTTAGCTTTGCTTATTGCAGCTACGATGGTGATTTCGTCAAGTTTCACTGCATTTGCTGATACCACAGAGGAGAATCTGGAGGTGCAGGGTGTTGAGACGGTAGAAGAGAATATTTCTGAAGAATCAACAAAACTTGTTACAGCGGCGGATACTAAGAGTCTGGAAAATGCAATAATTTTATTCAAGGATTCAGAAGGGTATTATGTTGAGTCTGGTGATCTGGAACTTGAGTATAATGGAAGTGATCTGAAACCTGATATAGAAGTTCGTTATAAAGAGAATCCTGATGAAGAACCTAGCGAGCAGCCGTTAATAGATCCTGCTTATTATTCGACATCCTTTACGAAGGAGGGTGAGTCAGCTGATCTGGCACAGATAGTAGACGCTGGAACATATACTGTTACAATAACAGCTACAGGATCAGAATATACGGGTTCTAAATCAACGAATTTTTCCATCAGCAGGCGTGGTATTTATGAAGATGATATAACAATTACAATAAACGGCGATTTTGATGGTACGTGGTCGGATGGTGATCCATATTTTAAATATGACGGAACGACAAAAACAGTAAGTGTTGTTGTTAAAGATGGCGATACAGTGCTTACAAATGGAACAGATTATAAAATCACGGATGATGTTGATAATGAATATGGAATATCTGCTGTAGGCGATAGCGAGGATAATTCATGGTATTATGTTGAGCTTAATGGAATAGGTAATTATGAGGGGCTAGAAACAGCTGATCATCGGTGGGGGATAGTTGTACCTGAAGATGCCGATGATGGAAGTGACAGCTCTGACAGTGATAATTCAGGAAACAGCAGCGACAGTAGTAATGGCGGAAACAGTAACAGTAGCACAGTTACACAGTCATCGAATGACAAAATAGAACCTGTTAACATCACAACCTCAAATGGTGCAAAAATTTCAGCATCGGTCAATAAGACACCTGCTTATACCGGAAATAAGAAACTCAGAGCCAGCGATTTTATCAGCAATTTCGTAGTGGACGGAGTATCTTATGATGCAAAGAACGTAGTTGTAAAAGCTGAGGGCGGAAAAACTCCGGGCTCCAGTGTTAAAGTAACTGTCAAGAAGATCAAACATGCAGGAAAGGATGTTAATAAAAAGGTCAAGGGGACAGTTCTTGCAGATGTGGTTATAAGACCTATAGCGGTCAGTGAGGAAGTTTCAGCTGCATCCGACTATTCAAAAGAAGGACAGATAATCGTAAAGAAAAAGAACGACGGATCGATCAAGAATGTAAAGGTGGTTTTATCGAAAAAGGGAATCAATTCCGGAGACTCAAAGGCAAAGAAAAAGAAAGTCAAGGGATACAGTTATGACAGCAGCAGCAAAAAGCTCACATTCGATGGAACTGAGCTTACAGGTTCAATAGTAATTAAATGATAACAATTCTGCAGCGCAAAGCATTTGCTGCTGAGCGACTGCCCAGTAACCTAAAGCAGCAAGTGCCGCCCCGAACTTTCAATGCCGATAGGCTTCGGGGCGGCTTAACTGAAAACTGAATTTTTGATAAACAAAGGGCATCACACTGATCATCGGTGTGATGTCCTTTGTTTATCAAAAATTCAGTTTTGACCAAACAGTTAATAAATGATATGATAAAAAAGTTATGCAGGGCTGTGTGTGAACTTTTTTATGGCTAAGGATGTGCTTTGCAGAGGTGAAATCTATGTCGAAAAAATATGATATCATAATAATCGGTGCAGGTCCTTCCGGGATATTCTGCGCCTACGAGCTCGTAGAGAAGAGACCTGACATAAAAGTGCTCATGGTTGAAAAGGGAAGGTCGATCGAACAAAGAAACTGTCCTAAGAGAAAGACAAAGACCTGTGTGCATTGCCAACCGTGTTCCATAACGACAGGCTTTGCCGGAGCAGGTGCTTTTTCTGACGGAAAGCTTTCGCTTTCACCGGATGTTGGAGGAACCCTTCCTGATATTTTAGGATATGATAAGGCTCTGGAACTTATAGGACGTTCAGATGAAATATACCTTAAGTTTGGAGCAGATACAAATGTATATGGTGTCGACAAACAGAAGGAAATACGAGAGATACGCCGTAAGGCCATAAATGCCAATCTGAAGCTCGTAGAATGTCCTATAAGACATCTTGGTACTGAAGAAGGATATAAGATTTATTCGAGGATTCAGGAAGACCTTCTTTCAAAGGGCGTTGATATTGAATTTAACACAATGGTCACTGACATCATTATTGAAGACGGTGTGGCAAAGGGGATCGTTACCGATAAGGGCGAGAAATACGAATCTGCTAATATTGTTTCCGGTGTTGGAAGAGAAGGTGCCGAGTGGTTTTCAAATATATGTGAAAAGCATGGCATAGAATCAAAACCCGGAACAGTTGATATAGGCGTCAGAGTAGAGGTGAGGGATGAAGTGATGCAGTTCCTCAATGAGAATCTCTATGAGGCTAAGCTGATATATCACACACCTACATTTGATGATAAAGTTCGGACATTCTGCACGAATCCTTCGGGAGAAGTTGCAACCGAGTATTATGAGAATGGGCTGGCGGTAGTAAACGGTCATGCATATAAGGGCAAAGAATTTAAGACTAATAATACAAATTTTGCAGTGCTTGTATCTAAGAATTTTACAAAACCGTTTAAGACACCCATCGATTATGGAAAGAAGATAGCCGAGCTTTCCAATATGCTCTGCGGGGGAAAGATACTTGTACAGACCTTCGGCGATTTCAGAAGAGGAAGACGTACAACTGATGAGAGACTTTGCAGGAACAATCTGATACCTACCCTTAAAGATGCTGTACCGGGAGACCTTTCACTTGTTTTCCCGCACAGGATAATGGTGGATATCGAAGAAATGATCTATGCACTAGATAAAGTAACTCCGGGACTTGCCAGTGATGAAACACTTCTTTACGGAGTAGAAGTAAAGTTTTACTCAAATAAGGTAATTGTTGACGAGCAGTTTGAAACCAGCGTTAAAGGACTCAGGGCTATGGGTGACGGAGCCGGAATAACGCGCGGACTGCAGCAGGCATCAGCGAACGGACTTTATGTTGCTGATCGCATTTTAGAGCAGATTTGATTTTGAGGATATGGACAAAAAAAGAATTATAATTATTGCCGCAATAGTGGCGGCTTCACTCGCAGTTTCGACTTTGATCGTTTTTTCGGTGAGAAATTATTTAAACGGTAATATGCCTGAAATAGTTCTTACATCAGGATTTGAAGAGGACGAGATCTTTAGGATAAATACTCTCGGATGCAAACTCAGTGAGGCTAAGATCTATATGAGGACCACAGAGGATAATTACAGCGATGCATTTGGTTCTGAAATATGGAAAAAGAAGCTGACTAACGGAGAAACGCTTGAAGACCAGATCAAGACTACGGTACTTGCGAGACTTGCTCAGATAAAGGCTATGAATTTGCTTGCAGTTTCGAGAGGAGTTGTGCTTGAGGAAGAAGAAGAAGCAAAGGTTAAAGAGGCTGCATCGAAATATCTTTCAGGACTTTCTGAAGATGATATAAGCTGTCTTGGGGCAACTACAGAGTTATTAGAGCAGATGTACTCTGAATATGCTCTTGCCAATAAGGTCTATCTTGACATTACCAGGAACGTTAATCCTGAAATAAGCGATGATGAGGCGAGAACCATAAGCGTTAAGCATATATTGTTTAAGACCTATACGGTAAGTGCCGATGGAAGTACAAGACAGTTCAGTGATGAAGAAAAAAAGAGCGTTTATGAAAGAGCTGAAGCCGTACTTGAAAAAATTCAGTCAGGAGCTGATTTTGATTCTGTTGCTGAAAAATATAATGAAGACACAGAGAGTGGCTATACATTTGGTAAGGGACAGATGCCGGAAAGTTTTGAAGAGGCAGCCTTTAATCTCGGTACAGATGAAGTCAGCGGTATTATTGAGACAGATTTTGGTTATCATATAATAAAATGTGTAAGCACATTTGACAGAGAAGAAACGGATAATAACAAAGAACGTATCGTACTTGAGAGAAAAAAAGAAGCCTTTAATGAAGTTTATGATGAATTTCTGCAGACGATCCACTCTAATCTTAATAATGAGTTATGGGACAGTGTAGATTTTGGGAATGAGGGTACGACAGACGCAACAGGATTTTTTGATGTTTATAATGAAGTTTTCAGCTGATAAATGAAACAAAGCCGGGGATTGAAAAAGTCTCCCGGCTTTTATAAATTTAGAAATTATAAGTATCTTTATGAATCATTGCCAGGGAGGAAAAAAGAGCTAAAAAGAGCAATTCGGGTTGAATTGCAAGCTAGGTTTCTTTATGTTATAATCTATTGTAATTTTGTGTAAATATAAAAACTATTTTATTAGTCAAACTTTGGAGGATTTATACTTTTATGCGTACATATTTAGTAACCGGCGGAGCCGGATTTATCGGCTCTAATTTCATACATTACATGTTTAGAAAATACGGAAACGAAATCCGCATAATCAACGTGGATGCACTTACCTATGCAGGTAATCTCGCGAACCTTGATGATTTCAAGAATAATGATAATTACAGTTTTGTTAAGGCTGATATCAGGGATCGTGAAGCAATCGATAAGATTTTTGCAGAGAACGAAATTGATCGTGTTGTAAATTTTGCTGCTGAGAGCCACGTTGACAGAAGTATAGAGAATCCTGAAATATTCGTTGAGACAAACGTTGTAGGAACGCTTGTAATGCTCAATGCCGCAAAGAAAGCATGGGAAAAGGAAGACGGATCATTTAAGGAAGGAAAGAAATTCCTTCATGTTTCCACTGACGAAGTTTATGGCTCACTCAGCAATCCGGATGATTATTTTTATGAGACAACACCTTATGATCCTCATAGCCCTTATTCTGCAAGTAAGGCATCATCTGATTTTGTCGTTAAGGCTTATGTTGATACCTATCATTTTCCTGCAGTAATCACAAACTGTTCAAATAACTACGGACCTTTTCAGTTCCCTGAGAAGCTGATCCCGTTGATCATAAATAATGCTCTTAACGGAAAATCACTTCCTGTATACGGTGATGGAAAAAATGTACGTGACTGGCTCTATGTAGATGATCACTGCAAGGGAATCGATATGGTGCTTGAAAGCGGACGTGTCGGTGAAAAGTATAATATCGGCGGACACAATGAAAAACAGAATATTGAGATCATACACATAATCCTGGATACTCTTCGTGAATTTCTTGATGATTCTGATCCCAGGAAAGCAAATGTCAAAGATGAGCTTATTACTTTCGTAACAGACAGAAAGGGACATGACAGGAGATATGCCATTGCGCCGGATAAGATCAAAAAAGAACTTGGCTGGGAGCCGGAGACATGTTTTGCAGAAGGCATTAAGAAAACAGTTAAGTGGTATCTTGAGCATATAGACTGGATGAACAATATCACCAGCGGTGATTATCAGAATTACTACGAGAAAATGTACGCAAACCGTTGATGACTTAATGAAATAAGTGATATGAAGGAGTAGACAATAATGAAGGGAATAATACTTGCCGGAGGATCCGGAACAAGACTTTACCCGCTTACAAAGGCAGTTTCAAAGCAGATAATGCCGGTTTATGATAAACCGATGATTTATTATCCTTTATCGACACTTATGCTTGCCGGTATCAGAGAAATACTTATAATTTCCACGCCCAGGGATCTCCCTGTTTTTGAGGAGCTTTTTGGAGACGGGTCACAGCTTGGACTCAGTATATCTTATATGGTACAGGAGCATCCGAACGGACTTGCAGAGGCATTTATCCTTGGTGCTGATTTCATAGGGAATGACAGGGTTGCAATGGTTCTGGGTGATAATATCTTTTATGGTCATGATTTCTCCAAGGTACTTGCATCAGCAGCTTCCAGAGAAAAAGGTGCAACAATATTCGGATATTATGTAAAAGAGCCAAGTGCATACGGAGTTGTGGAATTTGACAAGGATGGAAAGGCTGTATCAATTGAAGAGAAGCCTGAGAATCCTAAGTCAAAATATGCTGTACCTGGTCTTTATTTTTACGATAATGATGTGGTTGAGATCGCAAAGAATGTCAAGCCTTCAGCAAGAGGAGAGCTTGAGATAACAAGCGTAAACAATACTTATCTTGAAAGAGGAGATCTCTATGTTGAGACCCTTGGAAGAGGCTTTGCATGGCTTGATACAGGAAGTCATGATTCGCTTCTTGATGCAGCTGATTTTGTTTCTGCATTCCAGAAAAGACAGGGACTTTATATTTCCTGCATAGAAGAAATAGCTTATAAGAGAGGCTTTATTTCAAAAGAACAGCTTTTGAAACTTGCAGAGCCTCTTATGAAGACGGAATACGGAAAATATCTTGTAAACGTAGCTAATGATATCTGATATGGAAAACAGATGAAATCGAAAATACCGCTTATAGTGGGAACAACGCTTGCATTATCAACAGTCGCTGCTGCCTCATTGCTATGGGTTGGCAGCAGCCATGAAAAGAATATGATTAATATGGAAGAGAGTCCATCCGGGATCAGGTCGACATTGCAGGATCAGTCTGACATAAAGAAAACTGGAACGGGCTCTGTTCTTGGCGAGCGGGAATCTAAGACAGATTCGGAAAATATTAAAAGAAAAAGATATGATCTGCTTGCATCTGTCCTGAAACACGATCTAAATATAATGATCGCGGATGATTCGGGAAATGCAGTAAGCGGGAAGGAATTTCATGTCTATCTTGAAAGTTCCGATGGTACGAGATCAGAATATGCCGATCATGATAAGGACGGTGTTATTCATGCTCTTGATCTTCAAAGCGGAAAATATACGATAAGTCTTATTCCTACGGATGAATACAGGATGAGTGACCCTGTTGAAGTTAAAGTTCGTGAGGAAGTTGCCTATTCATCGATAGCGAGGATAATTCAGCTTATCAAAAGCGAAGATGATGTAGATACCGAAAAAGAAGATACAGCCAATCAGAGAGAAGAAGATGATGGAAGCCTGCTCGAGGCAGGTGCCATTGATCTCGAAGGTGGAACGATAGGCATTGATGTATCAAGATATAATAAAGAAATTGATTGGGAAATGGTAAAAAAATCCGGAGTGGAGTTTGCCATTATCCGTTTAGGATACCGCGGTTCGTCCAGCGGAGTTCTTGTAGAGGATTCTCTTTTCAAAAAGAATTATGAAGAAGCTGTTAATGCAGGGATAAAGATAGGCGTGTATTTTGTAACACAGGCAGTTACTGAAGCTGAAGCTGAGGAAGAGGCTGAAATGGTGGCTGCACTTGCCGATCCTTCAAAATTATCAGCACCTGTCTTTCTTGATGTGGAGTCATCAGGCGGACGTGGAGATATTATAGATAAGTCTGCAAGAACAAAAAATATAAATGCATTTTGCAGAAAAGCAGAAGAGCTTGGCTTTAAGGCCGGGGTATATGCAAATAAAAAGTGGTTTACAAAAAATATAGACAGCTCGTTACTTGAGGACTGGGTTATATGGCTTGCTCAATATAAAGTCAGAACACCTGATTACGATGGGCATTACGATATATGGCAATACAGTTCAAAGGGGCATGTAGACGGAATCGATGGCTACGTAGATCTCAATCTGAATCTTACAGCAGGCGAGTGATGTTTGAAAATCGGAGGATAAAATGGGACAGATAACAGTAGAAACATGTGAAATTGAAGGACTCAAGGTTATTACACCTAAGGTTTTCGGGGATGAAAGAGGATATTTCATGGAAACTTATAATCAGGCAGATTTTGTCGAAGCCGGTATTGATAATGTTTTCGTGCAGGATAATCAGTCATCTTCAACAAAGGGAGTTTTGAGAGGAATGCATTTTCAGAATAATTTCCCTCAGGCAAAGCTCGTAAGGGTTCTCTCAGGAGAAGTTTATGATGTAGCAGTCGATCTTAGACCGGATTCTGCAACTTTCGGCAAATGGTTCGGAGTAACACTTTCGAAGGAAAACCATAAGATGTTTTTTATTCCCAGAGGATTTGCACATGGTTTTCTTGTGCTTTCAGAAACTGCTGAGTTTGCATATAAGTGCGATGACCTCTATCATCCGGGAGATGATGGCGGACTTAGATTTGATGATCCGGCAATAGGCATCAAATGGCCGGATTCAATAAAGGAAGATGAACTTAATATTAATGACAGGGACAGAAACTGGCCTGTTTTTGAAGATTATAAAAAAGAACGTGGTATAAACTGAGAAAATGACTAAGAAAAACAAAGTAATTTTAATTTCATTTGTCCTGGTAATTCTTTGGAATGCATATATATTATTTCACCATAATATTTTCGCAGATCCGGAACAGGAACTCTTAAAGAAGATCATATCATGCTGTATTCTGGACGCAGCGTTTATAGGTTTTATACTTGGATATGACAGGATAGTATCGCTTCCGGTAGAGCTTTGGCAAAACAGGGAGCTTATCTGGAAATTATCAAAAAATGATTTCAAATCCCGTTTTGCGGGGTCATATTTTGGAATAGCATGGGCCTTTGTACAGCCTGCTGTTACAGTGCTGGTCTACTGGTTTGTATTTTCGGTTGGTGCACGTACTGATGTTACAGGAGAGACGACATATCCATTTGTTTTATGGCTTATTGCAGGAATAGTTCCGTGGTTCTTTTTCTCAGAAGCATGGGGAAATGGAACGAGTGCTTTTCTTTCATATGAGTACCTTGTTAAGAAAGTCGTGTTTAAGATAAGCATACTGCCGATAATTAAGATAATTTCGGCACTTTTTATTCATATATTCCTGGTGGCTTTTTCAGCCATACTTATGATCGTTTTAGGTTATTATCCTACGGTATACTGGCTGCAGCTGCCTTACTTCACACTTTGTACTTTCCTGCTGGTTCTTGGAATGAGCTATGCAACAGCATCACTTGTGGTGTTTTTCAGGGATATCGGTCAGATCATCGGCATTCTTATGCAGGTAGGAGTATGGATAACTCCGATAATGTGGCATCTGGATTCACTTTCAAGACCGATGCAGATAATCTTTAAGCTGAATCCGGTATATTATGTGGTTGATGGATTCAGAATGGCTTTCCTTGATAAAATGTGGTTTTATGAGCATTTTTATTCAACAGCCTACTTCTGGATATGCACAGTGGTAATGTTTATCTTTGGTGCTGTAATATTTAAGAAACTTAAGGTCCACTTTGCGGACGTATTATAATAGGAGCAACATGTCAGAATCAGAAATTGCTATCAAGGTCGAGCATCTCGACAAAGTTTATAAATTATATGACCACCGTCGTGACAGGCTTAGAGATGCACTTGGTCTTACAAAGAAAAAAATCTATCATGAGCATTATGCACTTAAGGACGTTTCGCTTGAGGTACATAAGGGCGAGACAGTAGGAATTATAGGAACCAATGGTTCGGGTAAATCAACAATTCTGAAGATCATAACAGGAGTGCTTAATGCCACAAATGGAAATATTGATATAAACGGAAGAATTTCGGCTCTTCTTGAACTTGGAGCCGGATTTAACATGGAATTTACCGGAATCGAGAATGTATATCTTAACGGTACCATGATCGGTTTTTCAAAACAGGAAATAGATGAAAAGCTTGAAGCAATTCTTGATTTTGCAGATATAGGCGATTTTGTATATCAGAAGGTCAAGACTTATTCGAGCGGTATGTTCGTCAGACTGGCTTTTGCAGTAGCAATTAATATTGAACCGGAGATCCTTATTGTAGATGAGGCACTCTCTGTTGGAGATATTTTCTTCCAGAACAAATGTTATCATAAGTTCGAAGAGTTCAAAAAAGCCGGAAAAACAATAGTATTCGTAAGCCATGATCTTTCAAGTGTGTCAAAGTATTGTGACAGGGTAATACTTCTTGACAGAGGTGTTAAGCTCGGAGAGGGTACGCCGAAGGTCATGATCGACATGTATAAAAAGGTTCTGGTTCATCAGCTGGATGCAAAGCCTGATGACAACGCCTCTTCTTTCAACAGGGGAGGAATGAAGAAAGAGAATGGTGATGGACCAAAGCTCTGGAAAGACCGAATGGTCATTAATCCTTCAAAGGATATATATGGAAGCGGACTTGCGGAAATAGTGGATTTCTGCTGTGTTGATAACGGCGGAGAAGTTACAAATACTATTGTAAAGGGTGACAGCTTTACGATCAGGATGAAAGTTCATTTTAATACGCGTATCCAGCAGCCTATACTTGCCTGCTCATTTAAGAATAGAATGGGTGTCGAGATAACCGGAACAAATACGATGTTTGAACATATCGATACAGGAAATCCTGAGGAAGGTGATGAACTTATTGTAAACTTTACACAGGAAATGAGTCTTCAGGGTGGAGAGTATCTGATATCATTTGGATGTGTAGGTTACAGGGATGGTGAATTCACTGTTTATCACAGAATGTATGATATATTCAGTATAAATGTCATATCATCAAAGGATACGGTTGGATATTATGATATGGGCATGGAAACAACAGTAGAAAAGGTTAAATGAGACAGATTCCCAGATGAAAAGATTTGATGGAGAGAAAGATGGAAACAAAGCGGGAAAAAATCGGAAATGTAGTTATGGATTATACTTATTATCCGGGAGAGGATTTTTACAGTGAAGGTTCAGATGAAGATGAACTTTTACAGATTGTAAAGGATAACGGTCCTGAGGAATATAACCGTATAATCGGTGAAAAGATGCGATGGAGTACTCTTTATCATCTCTCACATTTAAGGGGAAATATTGTTGACTTCATTCCGATAAAAAAATCAGAAAATGTACTTGAGGTTGGCGCAGGCTGTGGAGCAATAACCGGAACTTTGAGCCGGATGGCTAAGTCTGTGACATGTATTGAGCTCAGCCGAAAGAGAAGCCTTATAAATGCCTACAGAAACAAAGAGGCAGATAATATAGAAATCAAGGTTGGAAATTTTCAGGATATAGAAAAACATCTGGATGAAAAGTTCGATTATATAATGCTTATAGGTGTTCTGGAGTATGCACTGTCATATATAAATGATCCAAAACCCTATGACAAATTTTTGAGCATTCTTTCAAAGCATTTGAAGGAAGGCGGTAAAATTGTAGTTGCCATAGAAAATAAGTACGGAATGAAATATTTCGCAGGATGCAGAGAAGATCATACCGGAAGGTATTTTGACTCTATAATGGGATATCCTAACGGGGGACAGGCAAGGACATTTTCAAGGGATGAACTTGAAAAACTGGCACATGATGCCGGATTTAAGAGTAGATTTTTCTATCCTTATCCCGACTATAAACTTCCAATAATGGTATATTCGGATTCAAAACTTCCGACAGTCGGTGATTTTACCGATAATTTGCGAAATTTTGATAATGAACGTTTTACAGCTTTTGATGAGGGGCTGGCTTTTGATGAATCTGTAAGAGATGGAAGCTTTCCTTTCTTTTCAAACTCATTCCTTGTAATAATGAATAAAGATGAGAGACTGGAAGGTTTTTCAACACGTTATCCTATTTATTCAAAACATTCCAATGAAAGGGATTACAGGTTCCAGATAAGAACTGATATAGTTGAAGATGGAAACCATAAGCGTTTCGTTATCAAGTATCCCCTTTCTGATCAGGCAGTTAATCATCTTGAACATACATATGAGGTGTATGAAGCACTACGTGAAGAATTTAAGGGGACGAATTTTAAGCCTAATTCTGTAGTGCGAAGAAATAATCTTGATGGAAGCTTAAATTCACTTGAATTTGAGTATCTTGACGGAATAACTATGGCTTATGAACTTGATATGCTGAGAAAACGAGGACGTGTTGAAGACGTAATCGGGATCATGGTTAAGTTTGCACAAACACTCAGAGCAATAGCTGAAGACAAGTTTGAGATTACAGAAGAGTTTAAAACTATTTTTGGTGTTTCTGAAATTCCCGGTGAGCATACAAGTATGGGAACAACAGATATAGATTTCGTATTTTCAAATCTTGTATATAAAGACGGATGGAATGTGATCGATTATGAGTGGACCTTTGACTTCCCGATACCGGTAAATTATGTAATATACAGATCGGTCAGATACTATCTTGAGAGTTCAGCAGATGAAGACCTTACAGATGTGGATTTCTATGAAAGACTTGGAATAAGTCCTGAGGAAAAGGAAATCTATGATCTTATGGAGATCTCGCTTCAGAGGCATATAGCAGGAGACAGGGTTTCTCTTATAGGATTTTATTCTATTTTCGGAAGATCAAATATCAAATTTGAAGAGGCAATGTCTCTGGCACGTCGGCTCGACAGACCGGAAAAAGTCAGACTCTATTATAATTACGGACAAGGCTTTTCTGAAGAAGATACAGAGTATGTCTATGCTGAGAGAAATGATGATGATCACATTTCATTCGAGGCAACAGTGCCGTCAGATTGTAGTCTGTTAAGAATTGATCCTATGAATGGAAGTTGTATGATCCGCATGCTCAAATTGGAGATTAACGGGAAAGAGCCGGAAAAATATTTTGTAAACGGGCTTCCAATGAATGGCGGACTTGTATTTTATGAGACCGATGACCCACAGATAATGCTGGATTCAGTAAAGAGTGGAGACCATATCAGACTAGAATACGTTATAAGCAGACCTTCGGATGAATTTTTTAAGCCATTGATCGAAGGAATAACAGGGCTCGAAGCTGAGCTTAAGACTGCAAAGGAATCAAAGAAAAAAGGATTCTTAAGGAAGCATGCTGAAGAAACTCAGGAAGAAAGATATTCAGGCTATACCGAGATAAGGCTCGTTAGCGCAGATGAAAAAATGTGAATATGAGACCGCACTGGAAAGGGTAGAATATCCTTACAGGAGATGGATCAAGGAAAACGAAAAAAGTGAATATGATTGTAATAAGGCAGAGTCCGACAGAAAAAAAGTTCTTGAAGATCATTACCTTTTTACAAGTAAAGGCGCTTCCATAGAGGAGCGTCTTTACGCGTATGTTCTAAATTATCCGGATATGGATTTCATTTATGCGGATGAGGATCTTCTTGATGAAGAAGGAAACAGAACGGAGCCTTATTTTAAGAGTGACTGGGCACCGGAAACGATATTATCCTATTATTATCCGGGTTCAATAACAGTAGTTAAGAAGAAAATTGCTGATTTGGTAGAAAAAGAATTTCCCTATAAAAAGGGCAGCAATGATTTTCTGCGCGAGTGTGCTTTGAAGTCCGCTACTCACCTTCACATAAATGAAGTTCTTCTTCATAGGACTGACAGGCTTTCTACCGAATATGAAAAAGTGCCGGATAATGATAATTCTGAAATAAGGATAAGCTGCATCATTCTTTCCAAAGATCATCCGGAAATGTTGGAGAAATGCGTAACAGGACTTAATAAGGCAGCTGCTGACGACAATATAGTTTTAAGGACTATAGTAGTAGACAATGGAAGCAGCAGTGAAAGCGCAAAGTATTATGAGGCAGCATCAAAGCTTTTAAATTTTGAATACTGTCCTCATCCAATGCCGTTTGAATATTCAACCTTATGCAATTTCGGGGCTTCTTTAGTAAAAGATAACGAATTACTCCTTTTTTTGAATGATGATATTGAAGTTCCGGCAGGGACTCTTTTTCTTCGAAAAATGGCGGAAATGGCTTTAAGGAAGGAAGTTGGTGCAGTAGGCTGTAAACTTCTCTATCCCGATGGGATTAAGATACAGCATAATGGCATTAGCCTTTTGAAAAGCGGACCGTCACACAGATTATGTACTTATACTGATGACAGGGAATATTGCGGAGGAGTAAACACTCACAGCAGAAATGTAATAGCAGTGACAGGAGCTGCACTTATGTGCAGCTATAAAAAATTCCGGGCTGTCGGGGGATTTGATGAAGGGCTTAAAATTGCATATACAGATGTTGATCTATGCTTTGCTTTTATAAGGGAAGGTTTAAGAAATGTCTGTATGAGTGATTTTTATCTGATCCATCATGAGAGTATATCGAGAGATGATGATATAGCTGAAAGATCCGCCTATGAAAGACTAAAAAAAGAACGGAAATTTTTCGAGAATAAATATGCTGATATTTTAGCAAAGGGAGATATTTACGAGAGTTCACACTGGTCCAGGGTTTCTTTAAATTATGAACCGCTTTTGGAATCCTTTGAAGAGAAACTTGGAGTAACAGACAGGCTTGATATTCTCGATAAAAGGAAATACCGGCTGAAGCAGGCAGGGAAAAGGTTTCATTATTCACTGGATACTATCAGTTACAGACTTAATGATGCTTTTGGCAATGAAAATTTTTATGAAATCCAGGGCTGGGCATTCATGGGAGGCTGTCCGGGCTATGAATATGATCTGAAGATCGTGATAGAGAATGGTGGAAGACGTTATATCCTTGACAGTGCAAGACGATATCGTTCGGATATTGAAATGGTATTTGCAGAGGAGAAAAACTGCAGACTATCGGGATTTATAGCAAAAATCAGAGCAGATATTATTCCTGAAGGGGATAATAAAATCTATCTGGCTTTGGTTCGCAGATCTTTCTTTAGTAAAGATATATTAAAGGGTGAGATAGCAGACAGCGGAAAGGTCATCAGTCTGTAGCAGAAACAGGGGTTAGAAAAACAGTTTCAGATAAAGAATTAAGGTGCAAAGTTATGTCAGATATGGATAATTACTACAAGAGATTATACGAAGAAGAAAAAAAGAAAAATGAGAAGCTGACGAGGGAACTTGTTCAGTCAGAAACAGAAAATGCTGAAATGACAAGAAAGATAAACCTTTTGAAGGGCTCTTTGATCTATAAGTCTATTATGCCGTTTCGCCTTGCATGGTCGCATACAAAGAATGCGTTTATCAGAGTTAAGCGTTATGGAAATGTGAAGGGTGTTGTAGATAAGCTTAAATCAAAAAGAATAGAAATGATGGCATATAAGCATCATGGAACAGAAAGTTTCCCATCAGCTGATGAAATTGCAAGACAGAGAGCATATAAGTTTGCTGTGAGACATAAATTCAGTATACTGGTTCCGCTTTACAATACTCCGGAAAAGTTTTTGAGGGAGATGATCGAAAGCGTTACGGCACAGACATATACAGACTGGGAACTTTGCCTGGCTGATGGCTCTGATGCAGAGCATCCTGAAGTTGGGAAAATAGTAGATGAATATGTCAGGGCAGATGCGTCCGGAAGGATCAAATATAAGAAGATTGAAAAGAATCTCGGAATATCCGGAAACACAAATGAGTGTTTCACGCTTGCGACCGGTGATTATATTGGTCTTTTTGATCATGATGACCTTCTCCATCCATGTGTTCTTTTTGAATATATGTGCGAGATAGAAAAAAGCGGTGCTGATTTCATTTATTGTGATGAGGCCACATTTGAGGGCGAGAGCATTAACAATATGGTAACATTGCACTTTAAGCCAGAGTTTTCTATAGATAATTTAAGGGCTAATAATTATATATGCCATTTTTCTGTATTTAAGAAGGAATTGTCAGACAAGGTTGGACATTTTCGTTCTGAATTTGATGGAAGCCAGGATCATGATATGATCTTAAGGCTTACCGATGCTGCAAAATGTATAAAACATGTACCGCATATTCTTTATTACTGGAGAAGTCATGCCGCATCGACAGCTGCTGATATAAATTCAAAGACATATGCCATAGAGGCTGCGAAAAAGGCAGTTGCAGCACATCTTGAAAGTAAGGGATTTAAGGGATTTGAAATAGAGAGTACAAGGGCATTCCCTACGATCTTCAGAATCCGATATGCGATCGAAGGTGAACCGAAGATTTCAATCATCATTCCGAACCATGATCACGAAGAGGATCTAAGGAGATGTATTGATTCCATTCTCGATAAGAGTTCTTATGAAAACTATGAAATTATCGTAGTTGAGAACAGGAGCAGTGATGAGGCACTAAAAAATTATTACAAGTCATTAGAGGAGTGCCCGAAGGTTAAGATCGTTAGCTGTGATATAGAATTTAACTTCTCAAAACTTGTTAACTTTGGTGTTAGTCAGGCGTCCGGAGATTATATACTTCTTCTGAACAATGATACGGAAGTTATAAGCAGGGACTGGATCGAAAATCTGCTAATGTTTGCAGCAAGAGAAGACGTAGGAGCTGTCGGCTGCAAGCTATATTATAAAGACTGGGCGATCCAGCATGCGGGTATCGTGATAGGTCTCGGTGCACACAGAACGGCAGGACATACACATTATCGTCTTGCAAAGGATAATCTGGGTTATATGGGTCGTCTTTGCTATGCACAGGATGTTTCTGCAGTGACCGGAGCATGTCTGATGGTTTCAAAAAAAGCCTGGGATATGGTAGGCGGTTTCGATGAAGGATTCGCTGTTGCATTGAATGACGTGGATTTCTGCTTAAGATTAAGAGAAAAAGGATTTTTGAATATATTTACACCTTTTGCTGAGCTTTTCCATTATGAATCAATCTCAAGAGGGGATGATACAGATGGTTCCGATAAGGCAAGAGCAGCTCGTTACGATCAGGAAGCAGAAAAATTCAGGACAAAATGGAAGGCAGCACTTGAAGCCGGAGATCCGTACTATAATCCTAATTTTTCACTTGATCACAGCAATTATACCCTTAAAGCAAGTCCTGCACCAATGGTGCAGTAAAGCTACAGAGGGTTACTGTTCACACGCTTTCAGCGTGCTCCAGTAACGGGTTTTGCCATTTAATATTGCCCCCTCTGTGTGGCATATACTAAGCTCAGCTTTGCTTCGCTAAGTATTATGCGCATACGGCAATGGGCAAAACCCAGTGTTCAGTCAAAGTTATTGTGGCATAACTGCGCAGCGGAGTGCGCAGTTTGCCTGTGAACAGTAACTACAGAGTTAATGTTCACACAGCTCTGCGCACCTGCTGCGCTGAGCGTAAGACAGCATAAAACAGGAAATATGGATTTGCCCTATTGCCGCAGGCAATCTTAAAATGGGCAAATCCAGTTACTGTGAGCACCTGTAAGGTGTGAACAGTAACTACAGAGGCACTTATCTTTTGACAAGATTCAAAAATATGTGGATATAATGCTTGTTTATGGTATAATACAATTTGGACAAGGGAAGAGTTAATTTTGTCCGAAGACAGGCGGCGGAGCGGAAAAACTTAAACCGCTTTAGTTTAAGCTTGAAATCAGATTTAATTAATCTATAAATACGAGGAGGTTAGCTAATGGACGATTTTATGAAAAAGTATGAGTACTGGCTCAATGATCCCTACTTTGATGAGGAGACAAAGTCTGAACTCAAGGCAATTGAAGGAAAGAAAGAGGAGATAGAAGACAGATTCTATAAGGACCTCGAATTTGGTACAGGCGGACTCAGGGGAGTAATTGGAGCCGGCTCTAACCGAATGAATATCTATACAGTTAGAAAAGCAACTCAGGGACTTGCAAACTATATTTTAAAAGCGGGTACACAGGACAAAGGCGTGGCAATTGCATATGACTGCAGAAGAATGTCACCAGAATTTGCAGATATAGCAGCACTTTGCCTTGCTGCAAACGGAATCAAGGCTTATGTATTTGATTCACTCAGACCTACACCGGAGCTTTCATTTGCATTGAGAGAGCTTAAGTGTACAGCAGGTATAGTAGTAACAGCAAGCCATAACCCGCCTGAATATAACGGATATAAAGTTTACTGGGATGACGGAGCACAGGTAACCTCTCCTATTGATACTGATATTATTGGCGAAGTTGAAGCTGTTAAGGATTACAGTGATGCAAAGACAATGTCTCTTGAAGATGCAAAGGCAGCAGGCCTTTACGAGGTTATCGGAAAAGAGATAGATGACAAGTATATTGAGGAGCTTAAGAAACTTGTTATTCATCCTGATGTTATCAAGGAAACAGCTGATTCCCTTAAGATCGTTTATACACCTTTCCATGGTACAGGACTTGTTCCGGTTACAAGGATCTTAAAAGAACTTGGTTTCAACAATGTATATGTTGTTCCTGAGCAGGAACTTCCGGATCCTGACTTCACAACTCTTGATTATCCTAATCCTGAGGATCCTAAGGCATTTACACTTGCACTTAAGCTTGCAAAGGAAAAGGATGCAGATATTGTACTTGCAACTGATCCTGATGCAGACAGACTTGGTATTTATGCAAAAGATACAGCAACAGGTGAATATATTCCGTTTACAGGAAATATGTCAGGTATCCTTATTGCTGAATATCGTATAAGAGAGTTAGAGGCAATGGGCAAGCTTCCTAAGAATGGAGCAGTTGTTAAGACCATTGTTTCATCTAATATGATCGACCCTATTTCAGATGCATATAAGCTTAAACTTATCGAGGTTCTTACAGGATTTAAGTATATCGGTGAGCAGATAAAGTGGTTCGAGCGTGACAATTCTTATGAGTATGTATTCGGTTATGAAGAGTCTTATGGATGTCTCGTTGGTACACATGCACGTGATAAGGATGCTCCGGACGCTGTAATGTGTCTCTGCGAGGTTGCTGCATGGTGCAAGAAGCAGGGGATCACAGTTTGGGATGCAATGATGAATATCTACAAGAAGTATGGTTTCTTCCGCGAGGGTATTCATACAGTTACACTTAAAGGTGTTGACGGTGCAAAAGAAATCCAGAATATCATGGACAGGATCAGATCAAATCCGCCTAAGGAATTTGCAGGTCTTAAGGTTCGTGAGTTCAGAGATTACAAGGTTGACAAGTGTGTTAATTTTGAGACTGGTGTTGAAGGCAAGACAGGCCTTCCTACATCAAATGTTCTCTACTTTGATCTTGAGAATAACTCATGGTGCTGTGTACGTCCTTCCGGAACAGAGCCTAAGATTAAATTCTACATGGGTGTAAAGGGAAGCAGTCTTGAGGATTCTGAGAAGAAGCTTGAAGAACTTAAAGAAGAAGTTATTGCTAAACTGGCAAAATAAAAAAGTTTAAGGAAATTTTGACAATGAATAATGCCATCGGAAAAAGGCTGATCTATTTGCTGCTGATTCTGGCGGCATTGGTATCGATAGCATCAGGTGTGAAAAATGCTTATCGATACAGTCAGGATTTTCAATGGGATGCAGCTAAGGCTCTGTGTCTGGGACACGATCCCTACGACCTGAGCCTTGGCAGCTCTTCGGTTGAAGATATACCTGAATTGGATGAGTTTTATGGATACTTTAATTCCATAGATGTAAAACAAGATATGGAGGCCAATCAGTTTCCGAGCCTCCTAATTTTATTGTTTCTATATACATTGCTGCCATACAGGGTTGCTGTAGTTTTATGGATAGTTTCCAATTTTATTTTTACGGCAGCAATATTATATTTGCTTCGAAAAACTTATATGAAAGAGCTTGGCAGGGATGAATTTGCAATCTTATCGCTTTTGATGATAGCAGGAACACCCTGGAGAAATCAGATAGGGGTAGGTCAGCATACACTTTTTGCTTTTTCCTTCTTCCTGCTCGCGGTATTATTATCTGATAAGAAAAAGGACACTGCAGCCGGATTTGCGTTAGCTGTTTCATATTTCAAATATACCTTGACGGCTCCGCTTGCTCTTATATTTATTTATAAGAGAAAATGGAAGAGCTTTATAATATCTGTTGGAATTCATATTTTGCTGACTATTGCATCGGCATTGTATTTAAATGAATCATTTATAGATATGATAGTAAAACCCCTTAAGGTATCCTCAGCACTTGCAGGGGAGGGAAGCATAGATATAAGTGCGCTGCTTTCCGGATCGGGTTTTGCACTGATTTTTACCGGACTTTTAATGTGTGTATTGTTGGGACTTGCACTAAAGACGAAGGCAGGATATGAAAATGAAAATATTCTGTTTGCTGTTTTTTTACTGGCTGCATTGATAATCACTTATCACAGAAGCTACGATTTCTTTGTTTTGGCTGCAGTTTATCCCGGAGTCAAAATTTTAGGCGAAAAATATGATATGAGAATAAGGCGTATATTTAGGGTTACTTATTTAATCCTTCTGTTATACAGCTTTTTCGGACTCAGGATTTTCAGTGAATCGCAGCCATCACTTGTTATAGAAGCGATAATTTATTATCTCTTCCTTGCAGCATATGCAATTATGATGATCCGGAAACCTAAGACTTTATTGGAGTAAGGAAAATAATGGATAAACTTTACATGGTGATTCCTGCCTATAATGAGGAGGAGTCTATAAGGGATGTAATAGATGAATGGTATCCCATGGTAGTTATGACGGGAGAGGACAGCAGACTTGTTGTTATTGATGACGGTTCTAAGGATCGCACGCTGGAGGTGCTGAAGGCTGAAGCTGAAAAGAGAAGTCAGCTTATAGTTAAGCATAAGGAAAATTCCGGGCATGGACCGACTATTCTTGCAGGCTATCGTTATGCCTTGAAAGAGGGTGCGGACTATATTTTCCAGACAGATTCTGATGGACAGACAAGACCTGAGGAATTTCCGGCATTCTGGAGATGCAGACGTCATTATGACATGATCGTCGGCTATCGTAATCACAGACAGGATGGCTGGTCAAGGATTTTTGTGACCAAGGTTCTTAAGGCTGTGATATTCCTTTGCTTTCACTGTGTTGTTACTGATGCCAATACGCCATTCAGACTTATGAAGGCAGAAACTCTTGAAAAGGAAATTCACCTTATACCTAAAAATTATTTCCTTACAAATGTGCTTATTACAGTCATATACACTAAGCACAGAAGGGCAGTTAAATTTACTCCGATCACATTCAGAGCGAGACAGGGTGGAGTGAATTCGATTAATATGAAGAGGATTTTTGGCATAGGAAAGAATGCCCTTAGGGATTTTATTATGCTTAATAAAAAGATTTGATCGGTTGGTTAGTTATGGAAAATATTATGAACGAGAAAACAAATAATAAAGAAAAAAAGCCGGATATATTTGACAGGATCATGCATCTTCCTGTTCTTAATATATTTGAACCCTTTTACAAAAAATATAAAGAGGGGCTTATGTACCTCTTTTTTGGAGGACTTGCCTTTTTCTTAAATATCTTTCTTTTTGCATTATTTACGGATATCATGAAGATTAATGACCTTCTTGCCAATGCAATATCATGGGTCATTTGTGTACTTTTCCAATATATAACAAACAGGACCTGGGTTTTTGATGGTCATGTTGAAGGCAGTGCAGCGCTTATTAAGCAGATAAGTTCATTTTTTGGCGGCAGGATCTTTACTCTTGTCGTAGAGGAGATAATAATCCTCGTATTTATTACATGGCTTGGATTTAACAGGATCGCTGTAAAACTTGTGGCACAGGTAGTGGTTATCGTGCTTAATTATGTAATAAGCAAGCTTTTTGTCTTCAAAAAGAAAGAGGCTTAAAAAGTGAAGAAGACAAAAGGAAGATTCTTTTTTTCATTGATAATAGTAATACTGATAATCATTGCAGTAGGCGGAATGACATATTCTGTATTTAAAAGTTATCTTGAAAAAAAAGGAAGCAGTCTTATGATGGGACATTCTGATCATGCAACTGTTTCTGACGAGAGAAGTGAACCTTTGCTTGATGAATCTGAAATAGATGAGGAAATTAAGGAACAGCTTGATAAGGCAACAGAAGAGAGTGCAATTGAAGAGAGCAAAGAGACTGTTTCAGTAGATTTGATAGTATTTGCAGGACAGAGTAATATGAGCGGTTTAGGAGGAGATGCAGCAAGGGCGGTTACTGTTAAAGAGGGTGCCGGAGCTGAATTTCGTGCTGTTTCTGATCCGACAAAATTATATACAATAACAGAGCCTTTTGGCTTTTATGAAAACACTGAAACAATGAATGATCTTTTCCTTAAAAGAGGAAGTCTTGTAAGTGCTTTTGTAAACGCGTATTATGAAGAAACAGGTGTGCCTGTGATCGCGGTTTCTGCGTCTAAGGGAGGAACACCATCTACATATTGGGCAACAGATATTGTGGGTGAAGATGTTGTTACAAGATTTATCAATGCAAAGACCTGGCTTAAGGATAATGGTTATACGGTAAGAAATCAGTTCCTTGTATTCCTGCAGGGAGAAAATGATGTGTTGGAGAATGTTTCAACATCGCAGTATCTCACAGACCTGAATACTTTTTCATCTAAAATGTTCTATAGGGGAATTGATAAATTCCTAATGATAAGGATAGGCAGAACGAAGGAAGATCCGGATGCATTTAAGAGGATCATAGATGTTCAGACAGAGCTTTGTCGTACCGATCCAAGGTTTGTGCTGATCTCAACAATGCTTTCAGCATTTGGTGAAGAATATATGGTTGACAGCTATCATTACAATCAGGATGCCTTAAATGCATTGGGGACAGATGCCGGATTAAATGCGGCCAAATTTGCAGAGACCAGGGTTGATCCTCAATTGATCGATTACAGAACAGGGGAAACATATATTCCCGATGATAGAGTTTTGGAATAGGGCGGCGAAAATATGAATTTAAGAACCATCGAAAATTTATATGCAAGAACAAAGTCATACATAGAAAGAAATGGACTTTCGGATGCTGTAATAAGGACCGGCGAAGGAATAAAGGATTCTATCAATGATTATTTTTATAATCATGAAATGCAAAGTATGACAGAACATGCTGATATGGGATGCATGGATGAAGCGGATGAACCCTATAAGATAAGTCTGCTTATTCCGGCATATAATACAGACCATAGAGCTTTAAGACGTCTTTTGAATTCTCTTTCGAAGCAAAGCTACAGAAATTTTGAAGCAATAATCGCAGATGCATCTGATGATGATTCTTTAATTGAACTTGTTGAAGAGTTCAGAACTGAGGATGAAAATAATACACGGCTGATATATACCCGTTTGAAAGAAAATAAGGGCATTTCTGAAAATACCAATGAGGCATTAAAGTGTGCAACAGGTGATTTTGTAGTGACCGTAGATCATGATGATTTTCTCGCTGAAAATGCACTTTTTTCAGCAGCAGCTGCGTTAAGAGATGGTTCGGACATAGTTTATACAGATGAAGACAAATACGATCCAGACGAAGACAGATATTTCTGTCCAAACAGAAAACCGGATTTTAACAAAGATCTGCTCCTTTCGAATAATTATATCTGTCATTTGTTTTTGGTAAGGAAAACCATAGCAGATAAAGTTGGCGGCTTCAGGAAGGAATTTGACGGAGCACAGGATTATGATTTCATTATACGCTGCTGTGAATCAACCTCTCCCGAAAAAATAGCTCATGTCGGAGAAGTATTATATCACTGGTGTGTTTCGGAGGGTTCAACAGCTGATAATCCAATGAGTAAGCTTTATGCTTATGAAAGTGGGAAAAAAGTCCTTGAGAAATATCTGGAATCAAAAAATATTCAGGCTGAAGTAACAGATACAAAGCACAGAGGTTTTTATCGGATCAATTATGAGAAGAATCTGCTGGATAAGGATGAATATTGTTTTTGTTTAGATAAGAAGCTTATTCCTCTTACGGATGATTATGAGGAGACCCTTGCATCATATCTGATAAGAGATGATGTGGGCGCAGTAGGAGGAAGAGTTATCGGTAAGCTCGGAAATATAATATGCAACGGTTACAGAGAGGATTCATGCGGCAGAAGAATGTCTCTATATGGTAAAATGCATACGAGACTTTCGGGGTATATGCACAGAGCGGCGATGCAGCAGGACGTAGAGGCTGTATCGCTTCATGCATGCGTAGTGAGGAGATCGCTCATGAAATACTATGATAAAGATCCGATGAAAATGTTTGCAAGAATACGCAAAGAGGGATATCTTGTTATAGTTGACCCGGAAGTAGAATTTATGAGCAGAAAATAAGTGAAGGATTGGATTTTATGTCAGAAATAGCGGTCATCATACCAAACTACAAAGGAAAAAATGTCATAAGAGACTGCCTTAATTCCTTAAGAGAGCAGGACTTTAAGGGCTTTGACATCATAGTTGCTGACAATAAGTCTGATGATGGAAGTCTGGATATTATTGAAAAAGAGTATCCTGAGGTAAAACTTATAAAGTTGTCAGATAATTTTGGGTTTTCAAGGGCTGTAAATGAGGGATTAAAGGTTTCTTCTCATCCTTATGTTATACTCTTAAACAATGATACAAGGGTTGATAAGTCTTTTGTAAGGAGTTTATATGAAGCAATAAAATCTGACAACAGGATATTTTCTGTTTCGGCTAAGATGCTTCAGATGGACAGACCTGACAGGATAGATGGTGCAGGTGATTATTACAGCGCGCTCGGATGGGCTTATGCAAGAGGTAAGGGAAAGAAAAGCAACCGTTACAATAAGGTCTGTGATGTATTTTCGGCCTGTGCAGGAGCAGCTATTTATCGCAGAAAGATACTTGATGAGATTGGCTGGTTTGATGAATTTCATTTTGCCTATCTGGAAGATATAGATATTGGTTACAGAGGACGTATCATGGGATACAGAAACACATATGAACCAAAGGCTATTGTATGGCATAAGGGCTCAGGCGTGACAGGATCTAGATATAATGGATTTAAGGTGCGTATTTCGGCGAGAAACAATATGTATATTGTTATGAAAAATATGCCGACAATTCAGATCGTGTTAAATCTGCCATTATTGATAATAGGTTTTTCTGTCAAGGCTCTTTTCTTTGTATTTAAAGGTTATGGCAGAGAATATTTATCCGGAATTAAAAGAGGCTATCTTCTTTGCAAAGAAGGAAGAAAATTTCCGTATTCCGGATCTAATTTTAAAAATTATGTTAAGATACAGCTTGAACTCTGGCTGAATTCTATAAGGAGATTCACGGAGGTTATTTTTTGATAAGAGATAATCAACGGCTGTTCAACAGGCTCCATTTTGTCCTTGATGCTGTTGTTATTGCAGCTGCATATGCAATTTCATATTGGTTAAAATTCCTTGTACCATGGGCCAATAAGTCAATCCTGCATTTGCCGGCAAATATGTATTTTGAATATCTGCCGATTTTGGTTTTGGCTTACTTGTTTTTATATTATAAGTTTGATCTTTACAGTTCAAAGAGATCTTCAGGACGTAAAAGAGAATTCTTAAATATTATAAAAGCAAATACTATCGGAATGATAGGATTTATGGTTTTCCTTTATTTGATAAAGCAGAACCATATCTCCAGGTGGATGATATTTTATTACTATATCATTAATACCTTTCTTACGACACTGGAGAGAAATCTGGTGCGGCTTATATTGCGATTTTTCAGAAGAAAGGGATTTAACAGGCATTTTATTTTGCTTATAGGATATTCTAAGGCTGCAGAGACTTATATCGATAAGATCATCCAAAACCCACAGTGGGGATATGTCATAAGAGGTATCCTTGATGACAGGGTTGAAAGAGGAATGGTATACAGAGGCGTTAAGGTTTTAGGAAAAATCGGAAATCTGGAGTATATCCTTCCCGAAAATAAACTTGATGAGATTGCTATTACCCTTGCACTGGACGATTACGGTAATCTTGAAAAAATAGTTAACATGTGCGAGAAGTCCGGAGTACATACACAGTTTATTCCGGATTATAACAGAGTTATTCCCTCGAGACCATATATGGAGGATATTGATGGACTTCCGGTTATCAATATCAGACATGTTCCGCTTACGAATACACTTAATATGCTTTTGAAACGAATTGTGGATCTTATAGGCTCGGTTGTGCTTATTGTATTCTTTTCGCCTATTATGCTTTTATCTATAATAGCAATTAAGCTGAGTTCACCCGGCCCCGTTATTTTTTCACAGGAAAGAGTCGGTCTAAGGAATAGACCTTTTAAGATGTATAAATTCCGCTCTATGGAAATGCAGAAACCTTCAGCAGAAGCAAAGGGCTGGACCAGACCTAATGATCCAAGAGTTACGGGAATAGGAAAAATTTTAAGAAGAACGAGTATGGACGAGCTTCCACAGCTTTTTAATATCCTGAAAGGCGATATGAGTATAGTCGGTCCAAGACCCGAAAGACCTCAGTTTGTGGAGAAATTCAAGGAAGAAATTCCTCGTTATATGATAAAGCATCAGGTTCGTCCTGGACTTACCGGCTGGGCACAGGTTAATGGCTTAAGAGGAGATACATCAATACGAAAAAGAGTTGAATATGACCTTTATTATATCGAAAACTGGACAATGGCTTTTGACATTAAAATAATGTTTTTGACAGTATTTAAGGGACTTATCAATAAAAACGCGTATTGAGCTACTCTTTCTTTGAGATTGACATTTGTATATTAAATGATGTATATTGAATAACGATTGTGGGTGAGTACAAATTCTAATGGATTTTATAAATAGAAATTCAAAGATTTTAGTGCGCCGGCAATGGCTGAATAAAGAAATTAAAAATTAAGTAAAGGCAGTGAACTAAAATGGCCAAGAGACGCAGGAGAAGAAAAAAGGGGAAAATGAAGGCACTTATTGCAGTAGAAGCTGCAGTAATGCTTGCATTGATCGTAGTACTTTTTGTTATATGGAAACTAGATCTGGCTGACACAGGCAATAAAAAAAGTGTCATAGAAGCAACCTTGAACGATGAAGTACAGGCACAGATAGAAGATGACGACAATGGATGGAACATGTCAGGCTATACTAATGTCGCACTCTTTGGTGTTGATTCGAGAGATGGAAATCTTGATAAGGGAGCCAGAACAGATACGATCATAATAGCTTCACTCAATGAGAAGACAGGTGATATTAAAATCTGTTCGGTATTCAGAGATACATATCTTAATATAGGTAATGATACATACAATAAGGCAAATTCGGCTTATTCCCATGGGGGACCGGATCAGGCTGTACAGATGCTCAATACAAACATGGATTTGGATATAGACCAGTATATAACAGTCGACTTTAAGGCTCTTGTTGATACGATAGATGCACTTGGCGGAGTCGAAGTTGATGTTACGGAGGAAGAAATCAGTTTCCTTAATGATTATCAGATCGGAACAGCTGAAGAGACCGGTGATACGATCATTAATGTAAAAAATGCAGGACTTCAGACTCTTAATGGACTGCAGGCAACATCATATTGTCGAATCAGATATACTAAGGGCGACGATTTCAAGAGAGCAGAGAGACAGAGAACTGTTCTTATGCAGGTTGCTGAAAAACTTAAGGCAGCAAGCGTAACAGAGATCAACGATGTTATAGATGTTGTTTTCCCTGAGATAAAAACAAGTTTTTCAAAAGATGAGCTTGTTGCGTATGCGGCAAAAGCTGCAGGCTTTACAGTTACTGCACAGAGTGGATTCCCGGCAGATAATTCGACAGGAACCATGGGAGATGCAGGAAGCTGTGTAGTGGCAAATGATTTTGCTGCAAATGTTGAAGCGTTGCACGAGTTCCTTTATGGTGATTCTGAATATTCACCTTCTTCTACTGTAGAAGATATAAGCAGTAAGATTTCATCTGATAAAACAAGATATGGAGTATGATAAATATCTTTTGTAAATTTAACTTTATCTGCAGAAGGTTCAAGATTTGAAATTATTACCAAGAGCAGTGACAGGATGCGCCGGTGCATTATAGCATCGGCGTTGTCTTTAAAAATATATAATCGAACTTTTTTCTGAAAACTAAGGATTAATCAATGAAAAAAACAGATGTAGTTATTTTGACATATAAACCTGATAGGGGATTTTTAGAGCTTATTGAAAGGCTTGAAAAACAGACTGTTGTTCCAAATAGGATAATCGTGATGAATACGGAAGAAAAATATCTTGCACGACTTTTGTTTGGAACAAATTTTGGCGAAAAATATAAAAATGTTGATATATATAATCTGGCAAAAATAGAATTTAACCATGGAAAAACGAGAAACATTGCCGCGTCAAAATCTAAAGCAGATTATTTATTATTTATGACACAGGATGCAATACCTGTTGATAATAAACTTATAGAGAATCTTACGGAAGTTTTTGAAAGAGATGAAAAGGCGGCTGTTACTTATGCCAGACAGCTTCCTGCAGAAAATGCTGGAGCTATAGAGAAATATAATCGCAGTTTTAATTATCCGGATCAAGACAGAATACAAAAGGCAGAGGATATTCCTGAAAAAGGAATAAAAACTTTTTTCTGTTCTGATGTTTGTGCCTGTTACAGAAAAGATATTTTTGAAGAAACAGGTGGATTTTTTAACAGGGTAGTGTTTAATGAAGATATGATATACGCTTCTAATGTTATCAAAGCAGGATATTATATATATTATAAGGCAGATGCAAAAGTGATCCATTCTCATAATTATACGGCGAAACAGCAGCTTAAAAGAAATTTTGATCTTGGTGCATCTCAGGCTGATCACCCTGAAGTTTTTGAAGGAATTTCAAGCGAGAGTGAAGGAAAAAAGCTTGTAGGCGGATGTATGAGCTACCTTATAAAAAATGGTAAGGCTTATCTGATTCCAAAGTTTATGATTCATTGTGCGGCAAGGCTGACAGGATATATTCTTGGTAAAAATTATAAAAAATTAGGTAAAAAACTTATTTGGAGACTTACCTCAAACAGAGGTTACTGGAGATATTTCTGGGATATGACAAATATTCCGGAAGATGTTCATGCAGGATATGGAAAAAATGCAGAGGGTTTGTGATAGGAGGCTCGTATGTGTGGAATAGTAGGTTATATCGGAAAACAGCAGGCAGCTGAGATCATATTAAACGGATTGGAAAAACTTGAATATAGAGGTTATGATTCAGCGGGTATTGCTGTATTTGATGGTGATAAAATAAATGTAACAAAGTCGGTTGGAAGACTTAAGGCATTAGAGGAGCTTACGCATGGTGGTGAGACAATGCCTGGAAATGCCGGAATAGGACATACAAGATGGGCTACACACGGCGAGCCGTCAGAAGTCAATGCGCATCCCCATCTTAATGGTAAGGGTACGATCGCTGTTGTTCATAATGGTATTATTGAAAATTATATTAAGTTAAGAAATAAGCTTATAAGAAAAGGATATGAGTTTAAATCACAGACTGATACCGAGGTTATTCCACAGCTTATAGATTATTATTATAATGGAGATCCGATAGAGGCAATTTCAAAGGTTATACACCGAGTTGAAGGCTCATATTCGCTTGGAATTATTTTTGAAGATCATCCGGGTGAAATATATGCTGCAAGAAAATCCAGTCCTCTTATAGTTGGAAAAAATGAGGATGGCTCATTTATTGGTTCAGACGTACCGGCTCTGCTTAAATATACACGTAAGGTATACTATATCGGTGAAGAAGAAATAGTTAAGCTTACAGCAGATGAAATTAACTTTTATGATGCTGACGGAGAAGAAATAGAAAAGACCGCTACAGAGATAAAGTGGGACGCAAATGCTGCAGAAAAAGGCGGATACGACCATTTTATGATCAAGGAGATATTTGAAGAGCCTAAAACAGTTCGTGATACCTTAAATCCCAGAATTAAAGGCGGCAAGATTGATATTGAAGAGCTTAATATGAGCGATGACGATATAAGAAATCTCAGAAAGATCGTTATTGTAGCCTGTGGTTCCGCATATCATGTAGGTGTATCGGCAAGATATGTGCTTGAAGGCATGGCTCGTATTCCTGTTGAAGTTGATGTTGCAAGTGAATTCCGTTACAGAAATCCTATACTTTCAAGTGAAGATCTTGTTATTGTCATAAGCCAGTCAGGAGAAACAGCAGACACGTTGGAGGCTTTGAGACTCGCACACAAATGTGGCTGTAAAGTCCTTGCAATAGTGAATGTAGTCGGAAGTTCTATTGCAAGAGAAGCTGATGCAGTTATGTATACATGGGCAGGACCAGAGATATCAGTAGCAACAACAAAGGCATATTCAGCACAGCTTATTGCGGCGTATCTTCTTGCGATCAAGTTTGCTTATACAAGGGGAATGATCAATGATTCGGAAATGAAAGATTATATTGATGATCTGAAAAAGCTTCCGGATCAGATAGATCTTTTACTTGGTGGAAAAGAGAGAATGCAGCGATTTGCAAATCGATATGTTGCGGCTAAGGATGTATTTTATATCGGAAGAGGCATAGACTATGCAATAGCCCTTGAGGGTTCATTAAAACTTAAGGAAATTTCTTATATTCATTCAGAGGCATATGCAGCAGGAGAGCTTAAGCACGGAACTATCTCTCTCATAGAAGATGGTACGCTTGTAGTTTCTGTGGCTACACAGAAAGAACTTTATCAGAAGGAAATCTCTAACATGGTTGAGGTTAAGAGCAGAGGCGCTTTTGTAATGGCTGTTACAAACGAGGGTAATTCTGAAATAGAGAAAGCTGCAGATTACGTTGTTTATATACCTGAAACAAATAAGTATTTTGCAAATTCTCTTGCAATCATACCGCTTCAGCTTTTTGGATATTATATATCGGTTGGCAGGGGTCTTGATGTAGATCATCCAAGAAACCTTGCAAAATCAGTTACAGTTGAATAAATTTTACCGTCAGCTTTGGGTTATTTGAAGCTGGCGGTTTTTTTGACTTGTCGGCACTGTGTGCTTAAAAATCACGCAAACAGACCATCTTCAATTTTTCTTAATTTTACAAACACAAAAGCAACACATTTATAGTCTAAACTAATTAATGTAATCAAGAAACTACCCCAGTTTTTTGATATAGAAATTCGTATGTGTGAAATCTTTGATCTTCAGCCGGCTTGATCATATTTGATAAAAATGAAGCTGCTGTAATCGATGATAGAAAAGTTATGAATAAATGGAGGGATAAATTATGTACAACGATTATAATGATGAAAACAAAAATACATCTTCCGGAAATGATAACAGAAGATTTACTTCAGACAGCTATGGAAATTATCCGAACAGTTCTACAAATTCCGGAACAAGCGGAAGCAATAGTGCCAACAGATATGATGAATATCGCTACGCAGGAGCACATATTCCACCGGAAAATAATAACAATAAGAAACCTAAGAAAAAAGGAAGTTTTGCAAAAAAAGCTCTTGTTGCTGTAGCTTTGGGACTTATTTTCGGAGCTTTTGCAGGAACAGGAATATTTGTTACCAATCTGATAACCTCTTCAGGTTCAAGAGCTGTTTCAGAAGTGATAGAAACACCTTCAGGATCAAACGAAGCAGTAAATGCAACGGTTTCTTCCGATAGTTCAAAGAATGTGGCAACAACAAATGCTGTAGTACAGAACAGTTCAACAACAGGAGATGCTTCGGCAGTGGCAGAGAGTGTAATGCCTGCAATCGTCTCTATAACAAATGATTATACATCTACTACACAGGACTTTTTCGGTCAGCAGTATGAGACAGAAAGTGAATCTGCGGGATCAGGAATCATTGTTGGTGAAAATGATACTGAGCTCTTAGTAGCAACAAATGAGCATGTTGTATCATCAGCAGACAGACTTCAGGTACAGTTTATTGATGGATCTGTAGTGGATGCCTCTCTTAAAGGCGAGGACGAAGAGGCAGATCTTGCGGTAATTGCTGTTTCGAAGGAATCTATATCTTCAAATACAATTTCAAATATTAAAATAGCTACACTTGGAGATTCTGACAGCCTTAAGGTAGGGCAGGAAGTAGTAGCAATAGGAAATGCACTTGGATATGGCCAGTCAGTTACCACCGGTGTTGTGAGCGCTCTCGACAGGGAACTTGAACTCGATAATGGTACACACAAACTTATTCAGACAGATGCAGCAATTAACCCCGGTAACTCAGGAGGTGCACTTCTGGATATGAATGGTAATGTTATCGGAATCAATGAGGCAAAGCTTTCTGAAACAGGTGTTGAAGGAATGGGATATTCTATTCCTATATCAACAGCAAAGCCTATAATTGAAAAACTCATGAATCAGACAACTAAGGTTAAGGCAAGTGATGAGAATAAAGGCTATCTTGGAATAGCAGGTGCTGACGTAACAAGTGATGTGGCTTCACAGTATAATATGCCACAGGGAGTTTATATAGCAAAAACAGATGAAGGTTTCGCAGCAGCAAATGCAGGACTTGAAAAGGGCGATATAATCACATCATTTGATGGACAGACTATTCAGACAATGGAACAGTTGAAAGATCTCTTAAAGTATTATGAAGCAGGTCGGACAGTGGAGATCGTTGCAATGGTACCAAGAGACAATGAGTACGGATATGAAGAGAAGACCTTTACTGTAACTCTGTCAAATGCAGCAGATGCTTCATCATCAGGATCAAATGCAGGAAACAGCAATGGACAGCAGCAGGAACAGCAGGAATCAGAAGAATACTACAATAATGGACTTGGAAACTTCTTCTTCGGACGCTAATAAAATAAATTAAATAAGGCTCCTGGCTCAATATTGAGCCGGGGGCTTTGTCTGTTTTAAAATAGCTGAGTGTGACAAACTTTGGCTCATGTGTTATGATTAGAGTGTTTTATTGTTTTTTTAACTGAAAGGAATTTTAATTTATATGAGCGATAGAGATGAAAGGGAATATGAAGATGTTTGCTATATGTGTCACAGGACGGAAAGAACTGCCGGCAAAATGTTCCATTTTCCCAATAATATTTGTGTCTGCAGCGACTGTTTAAGGACAACTATGGATAAGATGAGCCAGATGGATCTGTCTTCTATATACGGACAGGCTATGATGGATTTCCAGCAGCAGGCAGTTCAACATCAGAATCAGCAGGAAACTGCAAAGGATAATGCTGTATCAGATACAGAAAAGAAAGATGAAGAAAAAGTAACAGTTGAAAACATCGAAGATACTGAAAAAGCTGAAGATAAAAAAGACGAAGAAAAAAAAGACGACGATAAAAATAAGAAAAAGAACGGAAACTTTGGAATACCGGGCTTCCCGAATATTCAGTTTGTCAACTGGTCAGACCTTGGTGGAGGCATGCCGGGAGGAAAGCGCGTAAAGAAAACTTCAAATGATGATATAAAGAAGGAGTTTGATTTTAAGAATATCCCACAGCCGCACAAGCTTAAGGAGATGCTGGATGAATATGTCATAGGACAGGACTATGCGAAGAAAGTAGTATCAGTAGCAGTTTACAATCATTATAAAAGGGTTCAGGCAGATCTGAACGGCGATAATGATGTTGAGATCAATAAGTCGAATATTCTTCTGCTCGGGCCGACAGGCTGCGGAAAGACCTATCTTGTAAAGACATTGGCAAAGTTATTAAAAGTGCCGCTTGCGATCGCTGATGCTACTTCACTTACGGAGGCTGGTTATATAGGAGATGATATAGAGTCTGTTATTTCAAAGCTTCTTGCAGCAGCAGATAATGATGTGGCAAAAGCTCAATGCGGAATAATCTTTGTGGATGAGATCGACAAGATCGCAAAAAAGAAAAATACTAACAGCAGAGATGTAAGCGGTGAAAGCGTTCAGCAGGGAATGCTTAAGCTTTTGGAAGGTGCCGAGGTAGAAGTCCCTGTTGGAGCTAATTCAAAAAATGCTATGGTTCCGCTTGAAACTGTAAATACAAAGAATATTCTTTTCATCTGTGGCGGAGCTTTTCCTGATCTTGATGAGATCATCAGACAGAGACTCACGAAGGAAACTTCTATAGGTTTTAATTCAGAGTTGAAAGATCGTTGGGACAAAGAAAAGAATATCCTTAAGAAGGTGACGGTAGAAGACATTAAGAAATTTGGTATGATACCGGAATTTATAGGCAGATTGCCAATACTCTGTCCGATGGAAGGTCTCACAGAGGATATGTATGTTAAAATTTTAAGAGAACCCAAAAATGCGATCATAAAGCAGTATGAAAAACTGCTTGAAATGGATGAGGTGCAGCTTAAATTTACAGATGATGCCCTGAGATCAATTGCTAAAGTTGCAATGGAGAAGGATACAGGAGCAAGAGCGCTTCGATCTATAATAGAAGAATTTATGCTTGATATAATGTTCGAAGTTCCAAGAGATCCTAATATAGGCCGGGTTACTATTACCAAGGAATACATAGAGAAGACCGGCGGACCGATAATTGATCTTAGAGGTGTAGCGGAGCTGGAAGAAGAGACAACACCAAAGATTGGAGTCGATGAGTGAAAAAGGCAGGTTATTTTCTGATTTCTGCGGCACTTGCGGGTACAGACCTTTTCTTAAAGGATAATATGGAGCGCAGAAAAGTTCCGGGTTTGATAAAAAATACCGGTTTTGCTGGGAGTCGTTTAAAAAAATATCCAAATATAGTAATGATGGTGTCAGCAGTGTTTACCTCCATGATCGCGTTATATATTGCCTTTGGAAAAGAGTCAGGCAAAAATAGTTCGATAAAAAAGATAGGCTGGAGTTTTGTTCTTGGCGGAGCATTGAGTAACAGTGCTGACAGGATCAGAAAAAATTACGTGGTGGATTACATACCTATCGGAAAATTTGTTTATAATATTTCTGATTTCTTTATCTATATAGGAGCATTGATCGCCGCAGCTGCGGATTTTTTAGAGAAATAATGAAATTCTATGCTAAACTATGGTATAGTAAGAGAAAGATATAAAGAAAAAGTATTTGGAGAGGTGGATAAAATGGCTAATATCAGGGCAGTGGTGTCACTTGGACACAAAGCTTTGGGATATACAACAAATGAGCAGCTTAATGCGGTAAAAAAAGCTGCAAAATCACTCGCAGATCTTGTAGAGAATGGATATGACCTTGCAATAACTCATTCAAACAGGCCTCAGGTGTCTATGATTCATAAGGCTATGACAGAATTAAGAAGAACATATCCGGATTATTCACCGGCTGCAATGTGTGTATGTTCAGCAATGAGCCAGGGTTATGTTGGCTACGATATACAGAATTCGCTTAAGGCGGAGCTCCTTTCAAGAGGTATATCAAAGAGTGTTGCGACAATCCTTACCCAGGTTACAGTTGATCCTTATGATAAGGCTTTTTATGAGCCTACCAAAGTGATCGGAAGGCACATGACAGCTGAAGAAGCCAGCATGGAAGAGAGAAAGGGCAACTTTACAAAGGAAGATCCCGGAAAAGGTTATCTCAGAGTTGTTGCTGCTCCCAAACCTATAGAAATAGTTGAAATTGAAGCCATAAGAACACTCTATGATGCAGGTCAGATAGTTGTTGCAGCAGGTGGCGGCGGAATACCTGTAATTGAGCAGAATTGCAATCTTAAAGGTGCAAGTGCTGTCATAGAGAAGGATTCGATAGCATCACTGCTCGCTAAGGATCTTGATGCAGATGTCCTTATAATACTGACAGGTGTTGAGACCGTAATGAAGAATTTTGGCAAGGAAAATGCGGAGACGATCCGTAATATGAATCTTGCTGATGCAAAGAAAATGATAGAAGCAGGAGAATTTGAGGAAGGAACCATGCTCCCTAAAATTGAAGCTGCTATCGAATTCCTTGAGTCAAAGAAAGACGGTAAGGTACTTATAACCTCATTAGAGGCAGTAGAAGAGGCTATAGCCGGAAACAACGGAACAATAATCAGTTTCTGATATATTAATTCATAGATCTATATATTAAAAATCTGAAAGTCAAGTTGCTTTATTTATAAAAGCGGCCTGACTTTCTTATCGTAAGGAGAACATAATGCTCTTTAATACATTAGACTTTTTATTCTTTCTCCCGCTGGTGTTTGCACTTTACTGGGTATGCTCGGAGAGGATAAGATGGATAGTACTCTTAATGGTGAGCTGGTATTTTTATATCTCGCTTAATCCGCAGTATTTTCCGATACTCTTGTTTACAACTTTTATAAGCTGGGCGGCAGGAATTGCAATGAATAGAGAAGACAGTCAGAATCGAAAAAAGAACTATCTGATTCTTTCAGTTGTAGTTTCTCTTGCATTTTTACTGTTCTTTAAATACTTTAATTTTATGACAGAATCGGCTGCGGCTATTGCAAACTGTTTTGGATTGAAGATGCAGCCGTATACACTAAAACTGGTGCAGCCTGCAGGTATATCATTCTATACTTTTATGACGGTCAGTTATCTGGCAGATGTCTACAAGGGAAAAATGCAGGCTCAGACAAATTTTGCAAAGTATGCGCTTCATATCTCATTTTTCCCGCAGGTGATAGCAGGTCCGATAGGAAGAGCACCGGAGCTGATGGATCAGTTTTTTGCAAAGAGAGCATTTGATCCTGAAAAGGCAGAAAGCGGACTAAGAATGATGCTTTGGGGATATTTTAAGAAGCTGATAGTTGCAGATTCGCTTTCAATTTATGTTGATAATGTATACAGGGCAGTTCCGTATTATTTTGGTATGACCTTTATAATTACATCTATAATGTATACCTTTCAGATATATTGTGATTTTTCGGGATATTCAGATATAGCGATCGGTGTAGCGAGACTTTTTAATATAGACTTGATGAGTAACTTTAAGAGTCCGTATTTTTCAAGGTCGATCAGAGAATTCTGGTCAAGGTGGCATATCTCACTCTCCACATGGTTTAGAGACTATGTTTATATTCCGCTTGGAGGAAGCAGAAAGGGAGAGTTTAAGAAAAACAGAAATCAGCTTATAACCATGCTTGTCAGTGGCCTTTGGCATGGGGCTGACTGGACTTTCGTTATATGGGGAGGTCTTCACGGTATTTATCAGATAATAGAGGGTCTTTTCAGAAAGATATTTGTAAAAAAAGAGAATGCGGATAAAGAAAGACCAAAGGCTCTTGTTATAGCATCAGATTTTTTTCATTGGGCAATTACTTTTGCGATGGTAGATATTGCCTGGATATTTTTCAGAGCTGATTCTATTTCTGATGCCTTCTTTATTGTAACGCACATGCATAATGGTGTAATATTGCACTTTGCTAATGCGTGGACAAAGATGATGGTAGATATGGATCTTACTGTGGTAGCACTGCTTGAGGTTTTTGCAGCAATTGCGGCGCTTATGATCTATGATTTTATTTCTTTGAAGCATGATATTTCAACAGAGCTTGGGAAGATCAAGCTCCCGATCAGATGGCTTATTTATGTAGCTCTAACTTCACTCATAGTGATCTCTGAATTACATGGCGGAACATCACAGACTTTTATATATTTTAACTTCTGATCCGAAAAAGCCAATGATGGCAATAATTTAGATTTTAGAGAGCGATAAATTACGCTAAAGTTGAAAATTAGGTGACTTTATGAAAAAATTTTTGATAAAATGCATTTGCTTTGCGCTTATACTTGGGATCATATTTATTCCTTCAGCGGTTATATTAGATCCTTATAATGTTTTTCATCCAGATGAGATTGTTAATAATGGAGTAGAGCCAAATAAGAGATTTATAAAGATGAGAAATGTCCTTAAGCATCCGGATAAATATGATTCGCTACTTTTTGGTTCATCCAGAGTTGGTTTTTTTGATGTTGCGAAAATGGAGGATGGTAATTATTATGATATGTCATATTCCGAGGGAACTCCGGCGGAGCATCTTGAGGACCTGAAGATTCTCATAAATCATGGCATTATTCCTAAAAATGTTACAATAGGTATAGATGATATATCTTATTTTGTGGATCCGACATTTCATTATCAGCAGCTTTATAGAAGAGGATTTCCATGGGAAGGAGATTTTCTTGAAAAATTAAAGTTTTATTTAGGTTATTTTGATATCATTACTTTATCTGATTCCATCGAAGTTATTAGTGAGCATAAAAATACGGATCCTGATTATGGAAAGAGACTTCTCGAAACAGGTACAGAAAATCTTGAGATACCTACAGGATTTAATTATGAAAAGACAGAGGCTACCTGGTCGGATTATTATTCTCCTAGGGAGGATTCATTCAAGGAGATACAGGAAATCGTTGATCTTTGCGATGAGTATGATATAAAGCTCAGGATATTTACTAATCCTATCAATGGTTATACATATCAGAAAGATATTGCAAACGGTTATATAGTTTTCCTTGGAGAGCTTGCAGAAATAACTGATTATTATAATTTCAGCGGATTTAATAATGTTACACTGGATATGAATAATTATTATGAAACAAGTCATTTTTGTCCGGAGATAGCAGATAAGATCATAGACTGCGTTTATAATGGCGTGACGGAAAAGGAACTTCTTGCTCAGGGATTTGGTATGCATGTGACAAGAGATAATGTTGATGAACTGACAAAGATACTTTATGACCAGGCTGTTAATTATGATCTTCCTGCCAACACATATCCTGATGTGAATAAATAACAGCAGATCAGCGTTTATAATGATCGTAATTATTAAATTTGAAAAAAATATGAAACACTAATGACATAATTCGATATAAGTGATATATTTTATAATAAAGTATACACTTTATATGCTTACTAAGCGCCTGTTTACGTGTGGTAAAGAGCGTAATTATATAGTAAGAAGTGTGGTAAAAAGTTTTATATGGAGGACGAGATGAGAAAGAGGTTAAATTCTTTAATGGCTGTTTTTCTTTCGGCGAGTCTGCTTTTCGGTCTGAATTCCGGAGAGTTATCATGGGCTGCTTCGATAAACAGTGTGAAAGAGAGCTCTGCGGTAAGTGCATCTTCAGTTAGCACTGCGTCAGCAAATTCAACTTCAGTTGATAGTGTATCTGCAGCTGATAATAAAGAAAGTGTGACGATCAAAACAAGCAGCAGCTCAGGCGAAGTTAGTGAAGGATCAGTAAGTGAGACTTCGACCAAATCAGTGGAAAGTGGCACATCAGCAGGAACTGCAAGTGATAATAAAACAGATTCATCAACTACAAGTTCAAATGCGTCAGATACAGTTTCATCAGATACATCTGACAGTGTTTCATCAAATGAAACTACTGTAAGCAAAAATAATACAGATGATTCATCTTCTGAGAGCGCAAATGAGGTTTCATCAAATGAAACAGATGAGTCTCTGGATGCAGAGAGTGTCTCAGATCCGTCTATTACGATTGATATCAGCGAAATAGAAAAAAATAATGAAGTTGACTTTGATGACAGTTCAAAGTCAGTATCACCTAATATAACCTTTGAAAACTGCGATGATTACAGTACGAAGGTAAGATATTCTTATACTTTAAGCGGTAATACAAAGTCAGACCTCAAGAGTTTTGAGCCTACCGATGCAGGCGTTTACAGTGTGTCTGTATGTGCTACAGCTACAAAGGGTGATATAAGCGTAAACAAAACTGCAGAGTTTAATTATACGATCAAGCCTTTGGAACTTACAATAAGTTCTAAGAGTGCGAGTTATTCAATAACTGATGGTACAGGCGCACTTTCTGAGCCTTTTGTATGTCATGAACTCGAAGAAACACCGAAATTACCCGGAGATGATTCGTTTGAATATAATTTCACCGGTTCTGTTTCTGCAGCAGGTGTTTCAGATAATACATTTACGGTTTCTGCAGGAAAAAATACAGATCTTGATAACTACAACCTTACATTGAAGTTTGGAACTCTTACAGTTACAAGCGGATTTGATGAGAATGTCAATGATATGGGTGAGGTTCGCTCTGTAAAGGCAACGATGGATGCCAAGGGCAGAGTAAAGGTAAAATGGAAAAAGCCGGTTAATGCAAAGAAACTTACTTACAGCGTATATAGAATGAACGCTGACACAAGCTGGACTCTTATTTCAGAAAAACAGAAAAAGGCAGTTTATACAGACACTGCAGCTTTTGATGCTGTTTCTGTAAGCAGCAATCTTGTTTATAAGATCCTTGCGTATGGATATGACGGATCAGGAAATTATGGTGTAAGTGATGAACCGGGATATGCTCAGTGTACACCTAGGATGATAAGTGCTCAGAGCGGTGCAAGCTACGCTTATATTGATCTTCAGTTTGCAAATATCGGAAACAGCAGCTATATCATTCAGCATGCAGCGAAATCAAAAACAAATAGTGAAACGATCACTGCAGCTGCTTCTGCTATGACAAGCTCAAAATACTCAAAGAAGAGTGCAAATATTCAGACGCTGCATTATTATGATGCCGGTGGAAAAGATATTACAATTGCAAAGCAGAAGAATATCAATTTCTATTTCAGAGTTGCAGCTGCGGCACGTACTATTACCGATTATGGTAAACAGATAACTATTCCGGAAACTTCATATACATCTTGGAAAAAGGTGAAGCTTACAAGCGGATCTGCACCTGAAGTTGAAGCTTTTTCTGATGGTATGTCATCGATCCACTTTACTTATACAAAGGTAAAGAAGGCAACAGGTTATCTTATTGAGTATTCAACAAACCCTAATTTCACATCCTCTTCCAATGGAGTATATGTAAAGAAGTTTGTAACAAAGAAGACCACCGGTGATTATAAATCATGGTATACAAATCGTAAGGTAGCACTTACAGATCTTGCAATGGGTGTCCCGTATTATTTCAGGGTAACTGCTTATACAGGCGGATATGCTACAGATGATACATCTGATGTAAATGGAAATGCAGGTGTTACATCAGAAGTTGTAAGTGAGTATGGAAGACCTAAGGCTCCTACAAATCTTACAGCTGAGTATTATGAAGACAGTGAAGCAAGAGCTGATGCAAAGCTTGACTGGGAATATGATACAAGTGATTACGGAAGTCACATTGTAGGTTATGTAGTTTCCAGACAGGTATACAGCTATAATAAAACTACAAAGAAATATGATACTGAAGACGGTTCTGAAACATGGCTTGTTCCTTTAAGTACATATACATCAGGAACGAAGTCTACAAAGAAGAAATACAGAAATACATGGGGAGACAGAATTCCTAACGGTGAAATGGTAGAATACAGAGTTTCCTCTGTTTACTACAATGAATCCAACACCAGCATTGGCGAAAAAGGATATGTGCTTGGTGAACCTGCAACAGTTGATTATATGAATCCCAGCACTGTTACATTTAAGAAGAGTAAGTATACAGTTGGTGTTGGAAATACTGTACAGACAGCACTCAAGATAAGACCGGGAAAGACAACTAACGAGGAAGTTGAGTATTCACTTGAATCTGATGATGTTGACGATCCGACAGACTATGTTAAGGTCAGCAGTACAGGCGTTATTACAGGAGTAAAGAAACTTTCAAGTTCAAAGTATATATATCTTTATGTAAGATCTAAGTCAGATCCTTCTAACGTATATGGAAAGACAAGGATTAAGGTTAAATCATCCAGCAGCGATTCAGACAGCTCCAGTGATTCAGATAGTTCAAGTGGTTCAGATTCATCAAGCCTTGTTGTCTGCATCGATCCCGGACATGGCGGAAGCGATGATGGAGCTTCATCAGGTGGATATGATGAGAAGGACATCAATCTTGCAATTGCTAAAAAGGTAGGAAGCTATCTTGAAGATGCAGGTGCAAAAGTTTACTATACCAGAACATCTGACACATATGTTAGTCTTACTGATAGAACAGACTATGCTCAGGATAAGGGATGCAATCTCTTTGTAAGTATTCATTGTAATTCCGGATCTGATTCTGCCAAGGGTACAGAAGTGTATTATTCAGTTAAATCTTCTTATGCAAAGAAGACACTGGCTTCAAAGATAAGCTCAGCTGTATCTGATGCACTGGATACTACTAACCGAGGTGCAAAGACAAGAACCGGAAGCAGCGGAGATGACTATTACTCAGTAATCCGTACATCAGCAGCAAAGGGAATACCCGGACTGATCGTTGAGCATGGATTTATGACAAATTCATCAGACCTGTCAAAGCTGACAGACAGCGATTATCAGAAGAAAGCAGCAAAAGCAGAGGCAAATGCAATTATTAATTATTGGAATAAGTAAACAGAATTAAGAAGTTTAAGATGTCAAAGCCGCTTTTTATAAAAGCGGCTTTGACAAAAATTGGAGGTTAAATGTTTAAAAAGAAATTTTTAACAACCGCAATTCTCGCAGCGGCAATATTAATGACAGCATGCGGCGGAAATAAAAGTATAAAAGAAGGGTCAACAGAAGCTCCTATAAGGATTGATTCAGAGGAAAGTGAATCAGAAACAGAAGAGGAAGAGGAAGTTGAACCTGATGAAATAAGCGAAGAAGATGCAAACTCACTCCTTGCAGAAAAGCTGGATGGGCTCGGCTGCAGTGCAATATTTGATATAGAAACGCAGGTAGGAGATAACGATTATTATACTTATACGGTTGTAGATTCTAATGGGGATGAATTAGATCAGATGCTGGCAGTAGATAGTATTTCAGGTGAAGTATATGTATATGATATGGATGCAGATGAGGTTTCTGATTTTAAAAACTTCTCTTTATACAACCCTGAGAAAGATGTAGAAGTGTCATGGGAAGGCAGTTACAAGCTGGAGGGTATGACAGTAAACCTTGAACCTGCAGATGATAATTCATTTGAATTTACATTTACGGATGAAAAGGGAGAAAGTGTTTTCGGCGGAGTCGCTGAAATAGATGGAAATTCAGCTTCTTATGAAGATGATGATGTTTCACTTGCTTTTTCATTTGAAACAGATGGTTCATTAAAAATTTCAAATAAGGGTAATATAAACGCATATGCCGGAATATATGAACCGGCTAACTAATGAAAGGAGTATTATGAAAAAGAAAGGCTTGTTAAAAAAATTATTGGCAGCTGTTTTAACAACAGCCACAGTTCTGACGGCTGCAATGCCAACAACAGCGTATGCTGCAGCAGCTCAGAGTGGATTTAAGGGGGTATGGATATCTTTCCTTGATATTCAGACTTATCTTAAGGGTAAAGATCAGGCATCATTTGATGCATCATTTAGTTCAATGTGCGATACGGTAGCTGCTCAGGGCTGCAATGCTGTAATAGTGCATGTTCGTTCTCATAATGATGCAATTTACCCCTCAGCTGTTTATCCATGGAGTACTGTAATGCTTAATGGAAATCCTGGATTTGATCCTTTATCTGATATGGTTTCAATAGCACATAATAAAGGATTAACATTCCATGCATGGATAAATCCTTATGGTTATAGAAATGGAACAATATGCGGTAATGCTTCACTTGCAACAAATGCAAATATAGTTGCCGGTGTCCAGGAAATTGTAAATAATTATGCAGTTGATGGAATTCATTTTGATGATTATTTTCCGCCTGTAGGAAGTTCAACAATTAGTTCGATGGTTTCAAGTGTACACAGCGTATGTGAAGCATCAGGAAAAGTTTTTGGAATTTCGCCACAGGGAAATCTTCAGAATGTACTTGCCTCGGGAGCTGATGTAAAAACCTGGTTATCAACTACAGGATATGTTGATTATATCTGTCCACAGATCTATTGGTCAGATCAGTATGGCTCATCTGCAACAACAACAATGTATTCAAACAGAATTGCAGCATGGAAGGCAATAGATTCAGCCGGTATTCCTCTTTATGTTGGTCTTGCTGCTTATAAGTGCGGACAGCCGCTTTCATATGATCCGGGCTGGTCACTTTCAAATACTAACCTTGCAAG